>NZ_CEXPNT010000023.1:15531-24350 GCF_982709265.1 Candidatus Marivariicella framensis
AATTTATGATTTTGTTTTAAGCCAAAAATATTATTTTAATAAATAAATTATATATTTATCCTCCTAATTAAATTAAATGAGAAGAAGTATTATCGATATTGACTTTCCTGTTGGTGTTAAACATCTTTATATTAATGGAAAAAGATTTACTAGACAAGACTTTTTGAAAGCTAAAGAACTTGAAAAAAGGCGAGGTAAAAAAGGTAGATTTATTTCACTAAATAAATAATTTTTAGCAACTTTTAATTTAAACTCAATGAATAAAGCCATAAAATTTATTTCACTTGTTATTGTTTTTACCTTTTTTTCATGTTCATTTAATATTAAAGAAGAAAAATCTTTAAATGAAAAACTTGATAAATATGAATACATTATTAAGAACGATACGTTTGTTGCTAAAATACAAGATTCATTACCTGGAGATTTTATAAAGCTTAATAATGGTATTACATATTATGAATTAGCTAACAAAAGTAGCTCTGGACCTGTATTAGTGTTAATACATGGATTCTCTGTTCCTTCATACATATGGGAACCAACTTATCAAAAAGCAAAAAATTTAGGATATAAGGTTTTGAGATTTGATTTATACGGTAGGGGCTATTCTGAAAATCCAGATACTGATTATACTGATGAGCTATTTGCAAAACAAAGTTGGGAGCTGTTAGATTCTCTTTCTATTAATAAAGCGGTTTTAATTGGACTTTCAAATGGCGGTAGAGTGATTTCAAAAATGGCACATATTGATCCCAGTAGAATCGACAAGATGATTTACGTTTCCTCGAATGGATTTAATGATGTAAAAGAATTAAATGATAAAACCGTTAGTGAAGATGAAATTTTAAATTATATAAATAATTATGAATTTCTTTCACAAAGTCAAAAAAATGATTTTAAAAACCCCGAGCAATATAAAGATTGGGGCAAAAGATATTCAGAACTTCAAAAATATAAAGGGTTTGCAAAGGCTTTGATTTCAACCAGAAAAAATCATGTGTCATTAGACAATATTCACATAGATATAGCTAAAACAGGTATTGATATTTTCACTCTTTGGGGAGGATATGATACAGTTGTTGTTTTTGATGATTTTGAAAGTAAATTGAATTACATTTTGCCAGATAGAGAGGAATTCATTTTTAAATCTGCAGGACATCTCCCGCAGATGGAGTCTCCAAAAGAGTTTAACACTGTTTTATTCGAAAATATTCTTGATTTCACTAAGAAAAAGTAAAACAGAAATACTCCCAAAAACAAAACAAGACAAATAAGAAAAATATTTATGGTTAAAGTTTGAAAAAGTTTTTTTAATCAAAAAATAGCTTAAAACGGAAACAAGACTAAAAATCAGGAAAGCGATAATTATAAAAACTATTCCAAGAATTAAAAATTGATATTTTATTGGCCAGTTGTTATGAAACACAAACTGAGGAAATAGACTAACAAAAAACAACATAATCTTCGGATTACTTAGATTCATTATTAACCCAGTAAAAAAGGGAGTATTTTTATTATTTATTGGTTCTTTAAGTTTTATTATTCCTTTTTTAGGGAATTCTTCGTAAGCTAGAAATCCAATATAAAAAGCTCCAACTATTTTAATTAATGAAGAAACATTTGGAAATTTATCTAAAACCCATGAGAGTCCAAAAGAGGATGCTATTGTATATATAAATAAGCCAGTTACTAGCCCTAATGAAATTTTAACTCCATACTTGTAACCTCTTTGAAGACTTTGAGAAATTACAAAAATAATATCTGGCCCAGGACTTAAAGTAACTATTGTGACCGTGCTGCAAAATAAAAGAATAATTGAAACATCCATTTTTAAATTAGATAACTAATCGTTCAACTTAATTTTATTTTCTTGATTTGCTAGTTTCCACGCAGTATAAAAAATTAATTTACTACGTTTTGCTAACATAGGATAATTTATTTTTTCCGGAGTGTCTGTAGATTTATGATAATCATCATGGGTGCCATTAAAATAAAAAATTACTGGAATATTTTTCTTTGCAAAATTATAATGATCGCTTCTGTAATAAAAACGATTTGGATCTTGCTCATCATTAAATGTGTAATCAATTTTAAGATTAGTATAATCTGAATTCATTTTTTCAGATAGATCATGTAGCTCTTGACTCAACTTGTCGGAACCAATTAAATATATGTAGTTAGGATCTTTATCTTCTCTTTTTGGATCTAATCTTCCTACCATATCAACATTTAGATTAGCAATAGTTTTTTCCAATGGATATAAAGGATTTTCTGTGTAATATTTTGAGCCAAGTAGTCCTTTTTCTTCTCCAGTAACATGAAGAAACACTATGGACCTTTTAGGACCATCTCCGTTTGTAACTGATTTTTGAAAAGCTTCTGCTATTTCAAGAAGCGCTACAGTTCCTGATCCATCATCATCAGCTCCATTATAAACCTCTTCATTGTTTTTCCCTACATGATCCAAATGAGCTGAAATAATTATATATTCATCTGGTTTTACACTTCCAGGAATTATTGCTACTACATTTTCTGTTTTAACCTTTTCACCTTTAATTTCAAGAATCATTTTTTGAAAAAAATCATTAGTGTTTTTTGCTGAAGAAATTCCATGACTTATATAGTAATCTCTTAAAAAATCTACTGCTATTTTTTGTCCCTTTTCACCTGTTTCTCTTCCTGAAAAATAATCAGAAGCATAGGTGTATAATAATCCCCTTAGCTCTTCAGAGGTTATGCTTTTTGCATAATTTTCGGGATTTACTTGAGCGGATGTCATTAGAGATGCTAATGACAGTATTATTAAAAATATTTTATTTATCATAAAGCTAATCTATAACTTTTCTTTAATACTTCTGTTAATTGAATCCCGTAAATTAATGCTCATTTGGAGTGCTTGTTTGGAAGCGAAAATTGCTTCATTTCACTTTAATTTGTCATTACCATATAGTTCACTTATCATATTTATAGCCATTGGCCCATGTTCACCCCCATTTAATTCAATATGTCTTTTGAAGCAATACACGATATTGTCTAAAGAGTTTGAATGCTCGTTTTGTACTTGTTCTAATAATTAAAATGTATACTAAATTTTAATTTTGTAAATTTACATGCAATTACATTTTATATGAATTGCTAATGGATTCCAAAAAAATTTTAGAACAGGGTTTAACATACGATGATGTATTACTTGTTCCCTCTTTTTCAAACATTCTTCCACGAGATGTTTCAATTGTTTCAAGTTTTTCTAAAAATATTAAAATCAATGTACCTATATCCTCTGCTGCAATGGATACAGTAACTGAGAGTAAAATGGCTATTGCTATTGCGCGTGAAGGAGGTATAGGGGTTCTTCATAAAAACATGACAATAGATCAGCAAGCTGAAAAAGTTAGAAAAGTTAAACGGTCTGAGTCTGGTATGATATTGGATCCAGTTACTTTAACTTTAACTTCTTTGGTTTCTGACGCTAAATCATCAATGGAAAAACACAGTATAGGAGGAATTCCAATAATTGATCAAGGGGGGGAGTTAAAGGGTATAGTAACTAACCGTGACCTGCGCTTCGAAAGGAACAATAAAAGACCTATAACTGAAGTAATGACTTCAAAAAATCTTATAACGGCTAAAAAAGGAACATCTTTAGGCGATGCCGAGGAAATTCTTCAAAAGCATAAAATTGAAAAGTTACCGGTTGTAGATTCAAATAACAAACTAGTTGGTTTAATAACATTCCGTGATATAACAAAGCATAGCTCTAAACCAATAGCTAATAAGGACACCTATGGTCGCCTCAGAGTTGCCGCTGCAGTTGGTGTTAGTGGTGATGTAATGGACAGAACAAAGGCATTAGTCAATGCTCAAGTTGATGCTATAGTTATTGATACTGCTCACGGTCATACTGAAGGAGTATCAGATGTGGTTAAAAAAATTAAATTAAATTTTCCTGAGATAGAACTTGTTGTTGGGAATATTGCTACAGCTGAAGCCGCTATTTATTTAGCCGATTTAGGAGTAGATGCAGTTAAAGTAGGAATTGGACCAGGATCAATATGTACTACTCGTATTATTGCTGGTGTTGGGTATCCTCAATTTACCGCTGTAATGAATGTAGCTAAAGCACTTGAAGGAAGAGGTATTCCAGTTATTGCTGATGGAGGAATTAGATATACAGGAGATATACCAAAAGCACTGGCTGCAGGTGCTGATTGTGTTATGTTGGGTTCTTTACTTGCAGGAACAAAAGAATCACCAGGAGAAACGATAATATATGAGGGAAGAAAATTTAAATCATATAGAGGGATGGGATCATTAGAAGCAATGGAGCAAGGATCAAAAGACAGATATTTTCAAGATATAGAATCCGATTTAAAAAAATTAGTTCCTGAAGGGATTGTTGGTAGAGTCCCTTATAAGGGAGAACTCTTTGAAAGCATTCATCAATTTATTGGTGGATTAAGAGCAGGTATGGGCTACTGTGGAGCAAAAGACATAGAATCTCTACAAAATAATAGTCGTTTTGTGAAAATCACCTCATCTGGAATACGCGAAAGCCACCCTCATAATATTAGTATAACTAAAGAGGCACCCAATTACAGTAGGTAAATAAATTCATTAAGCTATAATTTTAAAGGTTTTTATTTTATTATTAGAATGAATTTGAATTATAAACATATTACCAGTCATGAGATTTATTGGCAATTTTCTGTTAGAATTTAAATCAGAAAATTCTGCTGAATAAATTTTATTTCCAATAATAGAATAAACGGTTACTATTCCTGGCCCCTCAAACCCATTAATGTATAGAGTTCCATTTTTGTAAAAAACCTTTTGAATAGAAATTTCTACTATACTTATATTATATAAACTAGGTGAATTCACTGCATAGGCAGTACTAAAAGAAAATAATACGGTAAAAATTAATAATTTTGTTCTCACCCTAAATTATATACTGCAATTTACAATTTTTTTTTTATGTTTTAAATCACTAAAAATCAGTAATTTAAAAAAAAAATAGTTATCTATGCCTCTAAAATTTATTAACAAACAGGCAATTTTTATAAAATTTTACGTTGTCTCAGGGAGTCAATAAAACAATATAAATGAAAATCATCAGAATATTTTTAATAATAGTCTTCTTGTTTATAACAGGATGTAATGAGCTAAATAACTCAAGACAAAACCAGTTGATCGCTAGGGTTGAGAATAACTATCTGTATATGTCTGATATTGATCAAATTAATTTGAAATTTTCATCAGTATCAGATAGTATTTTTAAAATACATAATTACATTAACACATGGGCCAAAAATATCTTGTTATATGATAAATCTCTTTTGAATATAAAAGATGAAAACAAAAAAGCTCTAGATAAATTGTTGAACCAATACAGATTAGACCTTTATAATAATAATTATAAGTCATCAATTGTTAAAGCACAAATTGACACATTGATTACTCAAAATCAATTAAATGGCTATTATAAAATTAATAGTTCTATGTTTTTATTAAAAGAATCACTTTATAGTTATAGGTTTATAGGGTTTCCTAAGAACAATATTGATAGAAATGAAATAACTAAGCGATTTATTCGGTATTCTGATTTAGATAAAACTTTTCTTGACTCTTTGTCATTTCAATTCTCTAATTCATTTCGAAATGATACTATGTGGTCTAATAAAAAAGCACTTCTGCAAAATGCTTCATTTTTGACATCAAAAGATTTATTTAATATAAAAAAATCACAAATATTTGAAGTTGAGGACACAATCCAAGTATATTTGTTTAAAATTGAAGACTATTTATCTAAAAATGAAATCGCGCCATTATCCTCGGTGGAAAATACGATTAGAAACATTGTTTTTAATCAACGAAAACTAGAGTTCTTAAAAAACTTTGATCAAGAAATTATAAATGATGCAATACAAAATAAAAAATTTGAAATATATCAGTAAATCATTTTTACTAATATTGATGATAGGGTTTAGCCAGAATTTACTTTCACAATCTAATTCATCCAAAATCAAAGTTGATGGAGTAGCCTCAGTTGTTGGAGATTTTGTAATACTTGATTCAGACATTGATAGAATGTATGTAGACATGGAGTCTCAGGGACTTTCTACGAAAGATGTTTCAAGATGTGAGTTAATATCTAAGTTAATGGAAGATAAGCTATATGCTCATCACGCTATACAAGACAGTCTTGAGGTTAGTGATCAAGAAATATATGATTATGTTGGACAAAGTATTGATTATTTTACTGAACAGCTAGGTAGTATGGAAAAAGTCTTAGAGTTTTACAATAAACCTGATGAAGCAAGTTTTAGAGAAGAATTGTTTGAAATAAACAAAATTCAAAAGCTTTCCGCTAATATGCAAGAAAAAATTATTGAAAAAACATCTATAACACCAGAAGAGGTAAGGGAGTTTTTTGAGTCAATACCTAATTATGATTTGCCTGTTTTTGGAACTGAATTAGAGATTTCTCAAATTGTTATGTCTCCCATAGTTTCAAAAGATGAAGAAAAAAGAATTATAAATCAACTTAAGTCATTTAAGGTTGATATTTTAGAAGGAGGTTCTAGCTTTGCTTCAAAAGCAATTTTATATTCACAAGACCCGGGTTCTCGATCTACTGGAGGAAAGTATACACTTCAAAGAAAAAGACCAAGAATGGTTAAAGAGTTTAGAGATGTAGCGTTTAGATTACCCGAAGGAGATATATCAGAGCCTTTTAAAAGTGATTTTGGTTGGCACCTTCTCAAAGTAGATAAAATTCGAGGACAAGAAGTAGATATAAGACACATACTTTTGACTCCCAGGATAGATGGTAAGGACCTAGCTCAATCTAAAAATACTTTAGATACGTTGCGTAAAAGAATTATTGACAAAGAAATAAGCTTTAAAGATGCAGCTTTATATTTTTCGTCCGAAAAAGAAACAAAAAATAACGGAGGGGTATTAATTAACCCAATAACTGCTGATTCTCGTTTTGAGCTCACTAAAATTGATCCTGTTTTATACAATCAGATAAGATATCTAAAAGACAATGAGATTTCAGTTCCATTAATTGAAGAGGATAAATCAGGTATTAAGAAATATAAGATTTTAAAAGTAAGTAATAGGTTTGATGAGCATACTGCAGATTTTTCAATGGATTATATTAAAATTAAAGAATTAGCCTTGAAAAAGAAAAAACTTGATGCTGTTCAAGAGTGGATGAAAGATAAGATTAAGTCAACTTACATTAATATTAATCAAGATTATAGGTCTTGTGATTCTAAATACAATTGGTTGAAAAAATAATCTATCTGAAATATTTTAATGGAACCCAAAGCATTCCAAAACATTTACCACCGTTTTTATTTATATTTTTGTGGTGTATTTTATGAGCCCTTCTTAATCCTTTTGCGTATTTGTTATTAGTTTTTTTAAATATTTTAAACCTTTGATGAATAAATATATCATGGACTATAAAATAAGATAATCCATATGCGAAAATTCCAGTTCCAATTGGAAGTCCGGCCCAAAAAGAATATTCACTCCATGCATAAATATTTGAAATACTAACAACTGCATAAAAGATAAAAAATAAATCATTTCTTTCAAATCTTGAACTGTGATCCTTTTTATGATGGTCTTTATGTAACTTCCATAAAAACCCATGCATAATATACTTATGACTAAACCAAGCCATAAACTCCATTATGAAATAACTAATACTGAAAACTATAGTAAAGAATATTATTTCAATCATTTTTATAAGAGGTTTAATTTGTAATTTAAATAAGATTTTGCTAAAACACCTATTTTTTGATAATTAGGAACACGAATTCTTGATTTTTTTATATTTAATGAGGGCGTTTTTTTTAATTTCTTTAGAAGCTTATCATAGTATTTATAAGCAATATAAACCCCAAATCTTGCTTCGTCAGGTAATTCAAAAATACCTACTAAAGCCAATTTAAAATCTTTTTCAATTTCTAAAATTATTTTATTTTTTGATTTTTCATCAAATTTATTAACATTAATACCAGGGAAATAAGTTCGATTTAAGCCTTCAAAGTCAAGGTTTAAATCTCTAAGAAAATTAACTTTTTGAAAAGCAGAACCTAATGAAATTGCATATTTTTCTAGTTTTGAGTATTTATCATGATTACCTTTAGTAAAAACAGTTAGACACATTAAGCCAACTACATCAGCAGATCCATATATATACTCTTTATAGTCACTGTCAGTTTGATAATTTTTTTTTTCTAAGTCCCATCTCATGCTTTTTAGAAATGCTTTGATTAAGTTTTTATCAATGCCATATTTATTTACTGTTTTTTGAAAAGAATTTAATATTGGATTAAGACTTATGCCCTGTTCCAATGAGGTATATAATTCTTTTTCAAACCTGTTAAGTAAATCTTCTTTTGGATAGTCATGGAAAGTATCAACAATTTCATCAGTAAAACGAACAAATCCATATATGTTGTAAACATCTTGTCTTATAGATTTGTGGAGTAGCCTAGTAGCCATTGAAAACGATGTGCTATATAACTTTGTCACATTTCGACTACATTGCTCTGAAACGGTATCAAATTTTTTTTTCATTATTAGAATAAGAGAAAATTGTAATATTTATTCAAATTTACAAAAAAATAAAAATCAAATAAAAAAATTGATTTAATGTGCGCACGAGAAGACTCGAACTTCCACGAGATTTAATTCTCACTAGGCCCTCAACCTAGCGCGTCTACCAATTCCGCCACGTGCGCGCTGTGTGACCTGACTGGGGCTCGAACCCAGGACCCTCTCCTTAAAAGGGAGATGCTCTA
>NZ_CEXPNT010000024.1:0-23099 GCF_982709265.1 Candidatus Marivariicella framensis
AAGAAAAAACCCCTCACTTTTGTGAAGGGTTTGATTTAGTTAATGTAGTGTAGCGGTTAGGCTAGCTCCCCCTCAAAGACTCGAACTTTGGACCCTCTGATTAACAGTCAGATGCTCTAACCAACTGAGCTAAGGGGGAATATGCACTGTTTATAGAACTTTCGAGAGCATTTCAAGAATCTTTGTATTGGTTATTTACATTGATTTACGTATAAATTTACGTATTTCTTAAAAGTAGCTTAATTCCGAAGTATCAAATAACAGTTGGCAAATATAATATTAAATGTAAAATAAAAAATAGAAGAGGACAATATTTTGTTTGTCTACTTGTCTGTCTGTCTAACCTAGACAAGAATATGTACTAGTCTTCTGAAAGACTTAGCTTTTTTTCAGTTGCTTTTTTTAAAATATTGTCTTTGTCTGAAGGAGTCATTCTTAGATTTATTCTTTCGTCTAAATATTCCATTCACTACATTTCTTTTGTGGTTTTAAATTATGGTTTCTTAAATAATAGTCTGCAATATCTTCACCCTTTTTAATTAATTCCTTTTCAAACCATTCCTCACAATCAATAGATATTTGACACGTAGAGGCTTAGGATAATATACTGAATAGTCCTTTTTCAGTTGTAATTAATAGTTTTTATATCTTGTGATTTTAATCATAACTTTTTTAATTGACTGTTTAATCATGGAACTGAACATACTTGGTCAAAATCTAAATGAATGTTGTTTGAATCCTTTAACAGGCTATTTTAGAGATGGTTTTTGCAAAACAAACAATCTAGATCTAGGAACCCATACTGTCTGCGCGATAGTTAATCAGGATTTTCTTGAATATTCTGCTTCCATGGGAAATGATCTCATGACGCCCCAACCACAATGGAAGTTTTTTGGATTAAAACCAGGAGACAAGTGGTGCTTGTGTGTTTTACGATGGCTAGAAGCAGAAAAAGCGGGTAAGGCACCTCCTATTGTTTTAGAGGCTACTCATGAAAAAACATTACAATTCACTTCATTAAAATTATTGAAAAAATATGGTATTTAATAACTATCTAATCCCAAGAGTGTGTATTTTAGAATGAGTTTGTTATTTTAACAAAAAGATATTTAATTTTAAAACACATAGGTATATAATTAAAAATATAAAACATGAAACAATTTATAACAAAATGGTATCCAGTAATTTTAGCTTTCGCATGTATGTTATATTCTATTGGATTTGGTATTGCTGGCATGACTGATGAAGCTCAATATTCAGCTCATTGGCCTGGAACAATTTTATTGTTTGCAATAGCAATTAGACAAAGAAGAACATCATGAGCATAAGTTTTTTTATAGTGGGAGGTGTCATTTTCTCAATTTACATATACCTTACCTTGTGGAATATTTTCTATTCTAGTAGAAAACAAAGGCAAGAGAATTATCCAAAAATTCCTAAAAATCAAGATAAGAAGTCCGAAGAAAGTTGACTGCGAGTACATTTGAAATACGAAATTTGTAAAAAGCACAAAAATAATTACAAATATTGTAAAAGTTCCTTTGTTCAGTATATCAATTAACAGGGAGCAAATATAATATTAAAACTAAAAAAAAGAAGAAACCTACCTAATAAAATATTAGATAACAAAATTAGACTCTATTCCAAAAACATAGAAAACCCAAAACATGTAAGGTCTAGCTAGAAAAATTGGACTATTGGAACTTTGTTTAATAAAATGGGGGTTACCCGCATCGTCATTTAATACAATGAATTAATTATTTCGTTAAAATGATAAATTTTTGAACCAGGAATTGTTTTTTTAGAAATATTCACCATTGATTTAGCAACGTATTTTGCTTCTATTGGTTTATAAATAGACGGCATCAAGAATGATATGATAGGCATTATTAATTGAGCTATTTTTTCTACAAACCGATTTTCACTTCTTTTACCTAACAAAAGTGATGGACGAAATACAGAAGTTGAAGGTAGTTTTAGACCTAAGACAGAGTCTTCAATCTCCCCTTTAAGATTTAAATAGAAGCTATTACTATTAAGATCTGCACCTGATGAGGATACAAATGAAAAGTTTTTCACATTATTTTTTTTACAGGCTTTAGCAATGTTAACTATAATATCATAATCGATTTTCCTGTACGCTTCCTTGTCTCCTTTTACTTTTTTTTGAGTTGTCCCAATAGAAGCAAAAACTAAACTGCTTTTTTGAATGATTTTTGAAATCATTTTTGTGTCAGAAAAATCAATAATATGTAAATGGACTTTCTTATTATTTGAAGGAAAAGAGTTTCTAGTTAAAACATTGATTTTATCAAAATAAACATCATTAACTAAGATCTCTAAAATCAACTCTCCAATTAATCCAGTTGCTCCGAAAAGTGAAACTTCTATTGGTTTCATTTTATAAAATTTTTAATCAGTTAAAGTTATAATTTTTGGTAATGATATAGAATATACTGCCTAATTGAAAGAAACTTGTTTATCAATATCAACATGAAGATTAATATTAGAAGATTTTATATTGAACTCTTGGGCTACTAATCCACTGGAAATAATAGCTGTGATCATAAATAAAGAAAGGATTTTAATTTCATTTTTTAAAAGTGTAATAGTTAATATACCATAAATACAATTTTAATTAATACAACCCTTGTGGATACAATTAATTTTAAAATGATATTATATATATTTATAGTAGTTAATTTCAGGATATTTCATGTTTTGATTCTTTAAATAAAGACATTAATTTTTGAAAAATTAATTAGTTAATATAAAAACAAGATGCTTATTTCACCAAAAGTTTTGTACGACAATTGTTATGGTAAATATGCAATTCCAGCTGTAAATGTTTTTACTATGGAACAAATACATGCTCTTTTTAGGTCAGGACAAAAAGCAAATGCTCCATTTATAGTTCAAATAACTCCTGTTGCAAGAGAATATGCTAATTCAAACATTTTGTTGTCTATTATTGAAGCTGCATCTAAATTATACCCTAAGGCCGTTTATTTTGTTCATCTAGATCATGGTAACGAACAGCATGCATTTGATGCAATTGAATCAAACAATTATGATTCTGTAATGATTGATGCATCTCATGACAACTTTGAAACTAATGTTAAAAGAACAAAGGCTGTAGTTCGTAAAGCACATAAAAAAAGCATCTTTGTTGAAGCGGAACTTGGAGTTTTAAGTGGTATTGAAGATGATATATCAATAGATGAAAAACTGGCCAGGTACACTCAGCCCTCTATGGTTGAGTCTTTTGTAAATGAAACAAATTGTGATACGCTTGCTGTTGCTGTAGGAACAAGTCATGGAGTATATAAATTTCAAGATGGTGACGGTATACAATTTGATATTCTAAAAGAAATACAAAATATACTTCCAGAATTTCCAATTGTTCTTCATGGTGGGTCCGCTGTTAATATTGAAGAAATAAACAGAATTAATAAAAGTGGAGGAAATCTAAGTCATAGAGCTACAGGTGTTTCTCCTAAAGAAATTGTAAAGTCAATATCTTATGGAGTTTGTAAAATAAATATAGCTACAGATTTGAGGTTATTATGGACAAGAATACATAGAGAATTTTTCAAAAACTCTCCCGAACTTTTTGATCCAATAGTTCCTGGAAAATTCTATATGAAGGAATTTGAAAAATTTATGATTAGTAAGTTTGAGCTTCTAGGAGCTTGTGGTAAAGCTGATAAATTTATTTAAAACTATAAAAAAAATGAAGAGAAATTCTCCCTTATTAATAAAACCAAAAACTAAATCTGGGCTATATCATAGCATAACTAAAGATTCAGTGAACTGGAAGTATCTTAATTTTGAGGCAAGAAATTTTGATTTTAATCAGCAGTTTCATTGGGATACTGAAGAAAATGAAATGGTAATTGTTCTGTTAAGTGGTAATTATAAGTTTAAAAGTAACAAAGGGAGCTTTGAAACTAAAAATGGAAGAAAAAATGTTTTTAAAGGAGTAGCGCACACTCTTTACATTCCAAGAAGAACAAAGATTAACCTTATTGCTACATCAGAAAAACTAGATATTGCTTATGGGTGGTGTAAATCTGATTCTGACTTCCCCTTAAAACTTGTAAAACCTGAAGAAACTCCAACTGTAATATTTGGTGGAGATAACGCGACAAGACAATTTAACGATTTAATTCCTCCAGGATTCGGATGTAGTTCAATTGTAGTTAGAGAAGTTTATACTCCATCTGGAAATTGGAGCTCATTTCCTGCCCATAAACACGACGAAAGAATTCTTGACAAAAAGGGAAATGTTATAGAACCCATTCAAGAAGAAATATATTTTTATAAATTTCAAAAGCCTGAAGCTTATGCTATTCAGCAGGTTTATACAAAAGACCATTCCATAGATGAGATAATTAGAGCTCAACATAATGATGTTGTTATGATTCCAAAGGGATTTCATCCTGTTGTAGCTGAACATGGATTTCATTGCTACTATCTTAATTTTTTAGCAGGAACAGACCAATGTTTAAAAAACACAACAGACCCTGATCACGAATGGATATATGATTCGTGGAAATCAAAAGATGAAAGACTACCACTAGTTACTTCAAGAATGAATAATGAAAATTAAATTTTAAATAAAATGGAAGAAAAAAAATATGATCTAATTACTCTTGGCAGATCTAGTATTGATTTATATTCTCAGGACACAGGAGCCCCCTTCAATGAAATTAAAGGATTTGATGCATTTGTAGGAGGATCTCCTTTAAATGTTGCTGTTGCATGTTCCAGATTAGGCTTGAGTACTAGCCTATTGACAGCTGTTGGGAATGATAAAGTAGGTGAGTTTATAATTAATTTTTTAAAAAAAGAAAATGTAGACACAAGCAATATTCCTGTAAAAAAAGGATCAAGGAGTAGTGCAGTAGTTTTAGGCATTCAACCCCCAGACAATTTTCCATTAGTTTTTTATAGAGAAAATGCTGCCGACAGTAAGGTAGATATAGACGATGTTATAAATGCTAATATCTCTGATTATAAAATGTTACTTGTAAGTGGAACTGCTTTAAATATTGAACCCAGTAAAAGTGCTACTTTTTTTTCTATTGAAGTTGCTAAAAAAAACAAAGTTGACATTATTTTAGATTTAGACTTTAGAGCTGATCAATGGCAAGATGTCAGGTCTTTTGGATTGATGATAAGAGCAATAATTTCAAATGTTAAAATAGCAATAGGAACTGAAGAAGAGATTTTGGCAGCTACCTTATGTGATTCATCTCAATTAAAAATTAAAAATCAACAAATTTCATCTCCAGAAATTTATGGTGATATAGAATATTCTATATCTCAACTTCTCTCATTGGGTATAGAAACTCTAATAGTAAAAAGAGGTGAAAAAGGAGTTAGTATTTATAAATCTAATTCTGAAAGACAAGACGTTCCTGGATTTCCAGTTAAAATATTAAATGTTTTAGGAGCAGGTGATGCATTTGCTGGCGGGTTTTTGTACGGAATATTAAAAGGGTGGGATTTATATAAATCGTGCCGAATGGGTAATGCCTCTGGCGCTCAAGTTGTCACCAAAAAAGGGTGTGCAAACTTTATGCCTACTTTGGAGGAATCTTTAAGTTTTGTTGAAAGTAAAGGAGGGTTTTAAGTAAATATAAAGACTAAATGAAATTGCATAAGTCATGAAAACAAAAAAATTAACTGTCGCACAAGCAACTATTGAGTTTTTAAAAAATCAATATGTAAATAGAGATGGCAATGAAAATAAATTCTTCGCTGGATGTTTTGGTATTTTTGGTCATGGTAATGTTGTAGGACTTGGAGATGCCTTAAAACAAAATCCAGATTTTATCTATTACCAATCTAGAAATGAACAGGCAATGGTTCACACTGCCTCTGCTTTTGCTAAAATGAAAAACAGACTACAAACCTTTGTATGTACAACCTCTATAGGACCTGGCGCAACAAATATGATTACAGCAGCTGCGTCTGCCTCAATCAATAGAATACCAGTTCTTTTACTTCCAGGAGATTATTTTTCTAAACGTTCAGCATCGCCATTATTACAACAAATGGAATATGGTTTTACGCAAGATATGTCCACAAATGACTGTTTTAAACCAGTTTCAAAGTACTGGGATAGAATTAACAGACCTGAGCAATTAATTTCTTCCCTTCTCGAAGCGATGAGGGTTTTAACTTCACCATCAGAAACGGGAGCAGTTACTTTGGCAATGCCTCATGACGTTCAAGCTGAAACTTATAATTTTCCTGTAGAGTTTTTTGAAAAGAGAGTTTGGTATATTCCTCGATTATCTCCAGATACTCTTTTATTAAATAAGGCTGTTGAGATTATTAAAAAGGCAAAACAGCCTATGATTGTGGCAGGAGGTGGGGTTATTTATTCAGAGGCTGAACTGGAGCTTAAAAAGTTTGCTGAGCAATCAGGGATTCCTGTAGCAGAAACTTTTGCTGGAAAGGGTTCACTTCATTATAAACATCCATTAAACCTTGGAGCAATGGGAGCAACTGGAACTAAAGGTGCCAGTGAAATTTCAAAAGCTGCAGATGTTGTAATTGGTATTGGAACTAGGTATGGTGATTTTACTTCGGCGTCAAAATCAGCATGGCAAAATCCTAACGTGACTTTTATAAATATAAATGTTGCAGAACTTGATGCTTTTAAACAAAGTGCCGTTCCTCTTCAAGGTGATGCTAAGAAAACATTACAATTAATTACTGAAGCCTTGAAAGAATTTAATACAGGTGATATTTATGTTAAAAAAGTAAAACAATATAACGATGAGTGGGATTCTATTGTTGATAAAGTATACACCACCTTAGACGAATCTAAACCTGTTCAAGCAGAGTATATAGGAGTATTAAATAATTTTATTGATGATAAAGATGTAGTGGTTTGTGCAGCAGGAAGTGCCCCTGGAGATTTGCATAAGCTATGGCGCACCAAAAACTCCAAAGGGTTTCATCTTGAATATGGTAATTCATGTATGGGTTATGAAATACCGGGTGGATTGGGTGTTAAAATGGCAGACAGCTCAAGAGAAGTTTATGTGATATGTGGGGATGCAAGCTATTTAATGCTTCCATCAGACATTATAACAACGATCCAAGAAGGTTACAAAATAACCATTATTTTAATTAATAATGAAGGATATGCTAGCATAGGAGGCCTCTCTGAATCAGTTGGGGGAGAAGGCTTTGGAACTCATTTTAAATATAGAAATCCTAAAACCGGTCAGCTTGATGGTGACTTTTTACCGGTTGATTTAGCTAAAAATGCAGAAAGTCTAGGCGCTATAGTATATAAACCAAAAGGAATTCAAGAATATGTTGAATCGCTATCTAAAGCTAAGAAAAACGATAGAACAACAGTCATATATTTAGAAACTGTTCGAGACAGAAAAATGGCAGGCTATGGATATTCATGGTGGGAAGTTCCTGTTCCAGAAGTTTCAAAATCAAAAGAAGTTCAAAAGGTCAGGAAACAATATGAAGAAGACAAAAAAGCTCAAAAAAAATACATTAAACCTTATTGATGAATTATAAATAAATAACAAAACAGTCCATTATGCAAACAGTTATAACTTTCATTGGATTCTTAGCTTTTGTAGCTATTTATTCTTTTTTAAAGCTTAGAAAAGAAAAACTTGATTCCACAGAAGGATATTTTTTAGGAGGCAGGAGTTTAACTGGAGTTGTTATTGCAGGATCAATGCTTTTGACAAATATTTCTACAGAGCACCTTATTGGAATGAATGGATCTTCCTATAAAAATGGTTTTATAATAATAGCATGGGAAGTTACTTCTGCACTAGCCCTTATAGCTGCAGCAGTATATTTTGTACCAAGATATTTAAAAATGGGACTAACAACTATCCCTGAGTTTTTAGAAAAAAGATTTGATAATACTACAAGACTTCTAGTTGCTTTTTTTCTGATAATATCTTTTGTAGTGACCCTATTACCTATAGTTTTGTATACAGGAGCTATTAATTTAGAGAGTATTTTTAATGTATCTGAAGTTCTTGGAGTTACTAAAGGACAAGGACTCTGGTTAACAATAGTTTTGATTGGAATTATTGGATCTATATATGCAATATTAGGAGGTTTAAAAGCAGTAGCTATATCAGACACCATAAATGGATATGGCCTTTTGATTGGAGGTTTAGCAATTCCTGTTTTGGCACTATTTTCAATTGGAGAGGGTAATGTTTTAAATGGTATATCTAAAGTTTATGAAAATAGTCCAGATAAATTTAACGTTATTGGAGCTAAAGATTCTGTTATGCCCTTTGAAGTGCTATTCACTGGTCTAATAATTAATCAAATATATTTCTGGGCCATGAATCAAACCATCATTCAAAGAGCTTTAGGGGCTAAAAATCTTGTTGAGGCTCAAAAGGGACTTCTTTATACAGGCGTTCTTAAAATAATAGTTCCATTGATTATAATTCTACCTGGTGTGATTGGATATTATTATTTTGGAGATTCGCTATATGCTAATCAAGATATGATTTATCCAGAGCTAATTAAAAAAGTCTTACCCATGAGTTTAGTAGGTGTTTTTGCCGCAATAGTTATGGGTGCAGTTTTAAGTACATTTAATAGTGTCTTAAATAGTGCAGCTACAATATTTAGTATAGATATATATAAAGGGTTTTTTAAAAAAGAGTCTAAAGAAAAAACCCTTGTAAAAGTCGGGAAAATCACCTCTACAGTCCTAGCAATTTTTTCAATTGCAGTGGCACCTTATGTGGCTAACGCTCCTGATGGACTTTATCAGCTTCTGCAACAATTGAACGGTATATTTTTTATTCCTATTGCCTCAATAATGATTGCAGGATTTTTTATAAAAAAAATATCAGCAATGGGAGCTAAAGTTTCATTATTTGTTGGATTGATATTTTATATAACAATGACATTTATTGTAAAATCAGAATTACACTTTGTACATGTTTGGGGTATAGAATTTTTATTAAATGTAGCTACAATGTTTTTGGTCTCTATGTATTATCCTTCAAATGGAAAATTTAAGTTTACAGAATTAGAAATTAATGACATGGTTCAATGGAAGCATACAAAACCAATGTCAATAGGGCTTTGTGTGATAACTATATCAATTTATATAATGTTAGGTAGTTTTTAAAATTAATTAATATGATAAAATTAGGGATTGCTCCAATTGGATGGACAAATGACGATATGCCTGAACTGGGAAGTGATATTACTTTTGAACAATGTATTAGTGAGATGGCACTAGCTGGTTATACTGGATGTGAAGTTGGAACTAAATATCCTGTCAATGATAGAGTGCTTTTAAAACACATGCTTGATGTTAGAGGCTTAAGTATATGTAACCAATGGTTTAGTTATGAGTTTTCGACAAAATCTTTTCAAGAAGTAAAAAGTAATTTTATCAATCAACTTGATTTTTTAAGTTTCTTTGAAGCTGAAATTGTTGGTGGTGCTGAAACTGGAAATTCTATTCATGGAATTTATAACATATCACTATCTACAAGAAAACCAGCCACTGACGATATATGGAAAAAACTTACTAATGGTTTAAATGAATTAGGAAAAATTGCATTAAATGAATATGGTATTAAGCTTTCTTATCATCATCACGCAGGAACCATGGTAGAATCGATGGTTGAAGTAGATAGGTTGTTGAACGAAACAGATGAAAAGTATGTTAATTTAAATTATGATTGTGGTCACTTTTATATAGCTGGACAGGATCCTGTTCATGCAATAAAAAAATACATCTCTCGAACTTCTCATATTCATTTTAAGGATGTAAGAAATAATATTATTGAAAAGCTTGATGAAGAAAACCTAAGTTTTTTAAAGGCTGTTAAGTTGGGAATATTCACCGTGCCAGGAGACGGTAATTTAAACATGAAAGAATTATCAAAAGTTATTCATGAAAGTAATTACAAAGGGTGGTTAGTTGTTGAAGCAGAGCAAGACCCTTCAAAAGCAAACCCTTATGAATATGCAAAAAAAGGATTTGAATTTTTAACTAAAGAATTAAAATTTTAAATAAGACACCAAATGAAAAAATTAAAAATTGGAATTGCTGGTCTAGGTAGAATAGGAAAAATTCATCTTAATAATTTATTAGAGCTGAATAATGTAGAAGTTATTGCTGTTATGGACCCCAGTTTTGAAGCTATAAAATATGCAATAGGAAAAGGAGTTGAATTAGGGTTACAAAATTATAAAGATTTACTAGAGATAAAAGAGCTTGAAGCAATAGTTATATGTACTCCAACTAATACTCACGCAGATTATGTTGAAATTGCAGCAAAATCTGGTAAACATATTTTTTGTGAAAAACCACTAGATTTAAATCTTCAAAGAATCAATGATGTTCTAAAAGTTGTTGAAAAATCAAAAATCAAGTTAATGATTGGATTTAATAGAAGATTTGACAATGAATTTTGCAAAGTAAAATCTTCAGTTAAAAGTGGGTTTGTTGGTGAACCTTATCTTGTTAAAATAACAAGTAGAGATCCAGCACCTCCTCCAATAGAATATATAAAAAATTCCGGCGGACTTTTTTTAGATATGACTATTCATGATTTTGATATGGCGCGCTTTATAGTTGATAAAGAAATTCAAGAGGTGTATGCAAAAGGAGAAGCTTTTACAGATATTTCTATATCTAAAGCTGGTGACATTGATACTGCAGTTATTGTATTAAAATATATTGACTCTACCCTAGCTATAATTGATAACAGTAGAAAAGCAGCTTATGGATACGATCAACGCTTGGAGGTTTTTGGATCAAAAGGAATGATTCAGGCAAATAATGTAATGATCGATAATAATAATCTTTTTACTCAAAATGGAGTTAAATCATCATTGCCTATAAGTTTTTTCATGGAGAGGTATGCAGATGCATATAAAAAAGAGATTATAGATTTTATAGATTCAGTAACAAACAATAAGGAAGTCTCTGTTTCAGGAATTGATGGATTAAAATCTTTACAAATTGGATTGGCAGCAAATAAGTCTCTTAAAGAAAATCGACCTGTAAAAGTTGATGAAATTACATAACACTATATAAAAGTAAAAATTTTAAATTTACATATAGAGTATAAAATTTTCATATCTTTATATTTAATATGAAAAAAAGTAATCATTTTGATTTAAGTCAAGATCAGTTAAAATCATTAAATGACTGGAATCTTCTGAGTCTAAAAAAGGATCAGCTTTCTAAGAAGAAAAGAGAAGCAGAAACTAAACTCAATAAAATTAAATCAGAGATTGAAATAATTAGTCAAAAAAGATTAAAACTTAAACCAAAACTAAAGAGATTAAAGAATAATTATATTCCAATTATATCAATAGGTTTTGATAAAAGATGGTCTACATATAATTGTATAATTAAAATTGGAAGTCACCATAAATCATTTTATTTAGGCAAAGAAAAAGTAATAAAAGATAAAATTAATATCTTCTTTAAAGAGGACATATCCAATAAAAGCATTGCTTTTTTAAAAGAGGAAACAATTAAAATTATCAGAAACGTTATCAATAATTTTCTACCTCAAATTAGTTCATCTAAAATCACAAAGCATAATAATAAATTGAGTTTTGATAATATTATTAAAAAGTATGAAGAGGAAGGGGATTGGGAATATTATCAATGGACTAAATCCAATTAACAATCTAAACTTATCATGATCCCTAAACAGATAGCTATTGTAGGAGGAGGTGCTGCTGGTTTTTTTTCAGCATTATCAGTAAAGGAACATCATCCTAATCATAAAGTATTTCTTTTTGAAAAAACATCCAAGCTACTTAGTAAGGTTAAAATTTCCGGAGGTGGAAGATGTAACATCACTCATTATTCTGAAGATATTAATTCTTTATGTGATGCTTATCCGAGAGGAGGAAAAAAGCTAAAATCTATCTTTTATCAATTTAGTAATATAGATACTCAAAATTGGTTTGAAAATAGAGGAGTCCCATTAAAAACTGAATATGATGGACGTATGTTTCCAGTTTCTGATCAGTCCGAAAGTGTTATCAAATGTCTAATTTCAGAATGCGAGCGTTTGGGAATTGAGATTCAAGTTAATCATGGAGTTAACTCTTTAGAAAACACATCTGATAAATGGAAACTTCATTTTTCAAATTCAAAACCAATTATTTTTGACTCTGTGATCATAACAACAGGAGGAAGTCCAAAATCAAAAGGTTTTGATTGGATTTCTAACTTGGGACACAATATTATTTTCCCTGTCCCCTCGTTATTTACTTTCAACATGCCAAATGAATTGATAACTAAATTAATGGGAATAGCCGTTGAAAATACCAGTATTAAAATTGAAGGAAGTAAAATTAAAACTCAAGGCTCCCTTTTGATTACACACTGGGGCATGAGTGGTCCAGTAATTTTAAAGGCCTCTTCTCTTGGCGCTCGACTTCTAAGTGAAAAGAATTATCAATTTGAGATTTTCATAAACTGGATAGACGAGACAAATACAGAACTATTATTTCAAAAGCTTAATGATTTTGCAAATTCTCATCCATCAAAATTAATTTCTAGAAATAATATATTTTCTTTGCCCAATCGTTTGTGGTCCTTTTTGCTGGAAAAAGCAGAAGTTTCTCATGATCAAAAATGGAATGAAATTGGTAAAAAAAGTATTAGAAAACTTATTGAAACTTTAACTCAAGACAATTATGAAGTTTCTGGAAAAACAACTTTTAAAGAAGAGTTTGTAACATGCGGAGGAATAAATCTTGACGAAATTGATATGCAAAACATGAAAAGTAAAGTATCTTCTAATATATATTTTGCAGGTGAAATTTTAAATATTGATGCAATAACAGGAGGATATAATTTTCAAGCTGCTTGGAGCGGGGGGTATGTTGCAGGAAAACTTGGTTAATTCAAAATACACGTTATATTTAATTTCTTCAGTTTTTAAATTTAATTAAAGAGCATAAAAGTATTTCATACTATTAACTTATATAATCTTTAGTCTATTTTTGAAGTATATGAATAAAAATAAAGTTTCATTTCGTTGGGCGTTCAAAGAATTTATTTGGCCAAGAAGAAAAATTGTATTCTTAGGACTTTTTCTAATAATTATAAGAAGTTTGTCGGGTTTGGTCCTCCCTTATTCCAGTAAAAATTTAATTGATGAGGTTATTCCCTCTAAAGACACAAATGCTTTAACTCTTTTGTTGATTGTGGTATGCTCTGCACTAGTTTTTCAGTCAATAAGTGCTTTCTCCTTAACACGCTTATTAAGTGTCGAGGCACAGCATTTAATTTCTTTGCTAAGAGCTAAGGTGCAGCAGAAGTTATTGACACTTCCTATTTCATTTTTTGATAACAATAAATCTGGAGCTCTTGTTTCACGAATAATGACTGATGTTGAAGGAGTTCGCAACCTAGTTGGCACAGGGTTAGTTCAACTAATAGGGGGAAGTCTTACTGCTGTAATTTCACTAATTGTCTTAATTAAGATCAATGCATTAATGACTGTATTTGTTTTGGTTCCTGTTATTATTTTTGCTTTTATTGCGCTAAAAGCATTTGGCTACATTCGGCCTATTTTTAGAGCACGTGGAAAAATTAATGCTGAAGTCACGGGAAGACTAACTGAGACTTTAAACGGTATTCGAGTGATTAAAGGATTTAATGCTGAGCAGCAAGAATTATTGGTTTTTGAAAGAGGAGTAGATAAGTTATTTCAAAATGTTAAGAAGAGTTTAACAGCTACAGCTTTTATGACTAGCGCAGCAACATTATTAATAGGATTGGCTTCTGCAGGAATAATGGGTATTGGTGGTTATTTTATTATGAATGACACTTTAACCTATGGACAGTTTGTTTCTTTTACACTTTTTCTTGGTTTTATGATTGCTCCAATTGTTCAAATGAGCAATATTGGAAGTCAGCTAACTGAAGCTTTTGCAGGATTAGATCGAACACAGGAATTAATGGGCTTACAAGAGGAAAACAATCCCAAAGAACGAGTTCTAAAGCTTGATAATTTAAAAGGAGAAGTGATATTTAAAGATATTTCTTTTAGCTATGACAACAAGACTGAAGTGCTCCATAATATTTCATTTATTGCCCAGCAAGGTTCTGTTATTGCTTTAGTTGGATCCTCGGGATCAGGAAAAACAACAATAGCTAGTTTGGTTACTGCTTTCCTTAAACCAACCTCCGGAAAAGTATTAATTGATGGAGTCGACTTGTCTAAAGTTAATTTGCAAAGTTTTCGAAGCCAATTAGGAGTGGTGCTCCAAGATGATTTTTTATATGAAGGAACTATTCGAGAAAACATTCTTTTTCCAAGACCCTCTGCCACTAAAAAAGAGCTTATTGCAGCTGTTAACGGGGCTTATGTAAATGAATTTACGGATCGTTTTGAGGAGGGCTTAGAAACGGTTATTGGAGAAAGAGGAGTGAAGCTTTCTGGTGGTCAAAAACAAAGAATTTCAATTGCGCGAGCTCTTTTGGCAAATCCAAAGATTGTTATTTTAGACGAAGCAACTTCAAATTTAGATACTGAAAGTGAGTCTTATATTCAAAAAAGTTTAACTGTTTTAATGCAAAACAGAACCACATTTGTGATTGCACACCGCTTGAGTACCATTCAAAAAGCTGATCAAATTTTAATTATTGAAGATGGGATAATTGTAGAAAGAGGGAGGCACAATGAATTACTGAGTGCCAAAGGAAGATATTATGAGCTGCACAAATACCAGACACGATTATAGACCTGAATCATGCTAATTGCAAGCTTTACATTTATTATAAAAACCATCTAATTCCTTTTTGTCTTTTCGAAACTCATTAGTTTTTTTAAATTTCTTGCAAACAACACATTTTTTTTCAATTAATACATCTTCATCATCAAACAACCTTCTACTCTTGTAAAGCTCTGTTTGTTTGCTATATTCTTTTATTTTTTTGATGTTTTCTTCATTCATTTTAAAAAGGAGTTAATTTATTTATGGCTTCATTAAATATAAGAAAATTTCACTTGAACCTCCTGATTAACATATGAGTCTGGAGTTTAATTTAATTATCATTATTAATTTAATATATTTATAAATAACCAAATAATAATAAATGCAGAAAAAATATTTATTAAGATATCTATTTGATTTCATTGTAATTGTTCTTGGAATTACAGTTTCATTCTGGTTTAACCAATTATCAATTCAAACTAAAAATAATCAGGAGAGAATTAAAGTTTTAAATAATATTCAGGAGGAGGTTGAAGAAATAAAAAAATACTCTGAGGTAAGGTTAAAAACTTGGAATGAAGATATTAATATTTATAATCAATTTTTAAAAGAAAAATTTAATTATAAATCAATAAAAGAAATAACAACCAGTAAAAGTAGAGTTGAGTTTAACCTGATCTATTATAGAGACTTTGAGCCCCCAATGAATAGATATAATTCAATGATTAATTCTGGTGATATTAAATATGTAAAATCTGAAAAATTAAAAGAAATTTTAACAAGGCTTCACACTTTTAATTTATCTAACATAAAGACTACTGTTGAGTATGAAAAGTCTTTAAAAGAGCAATTAATTAATTTATTGACCCTGAATCACTCGGATTTATTTATTGCTGGAGTTAATAAAAAAATTACACTTGAAAATTACTCAGAACTATTGCATTATTCAATTAATGATGACATGCAATTAAAGTCTAATTTATTAGTTCAAATGAAATATTTCAAAACCAGAGTATCGCTTCTTATGCTCTATGTATTTGTTCTTGAAGAGCTAGAGGCTGAGTTGTTGAAGATTAAAAGCTCTTTGTAATTAAACACTTTACTAGTTTACAGGTTGATACTCGTCAATGGTAACTACCTCTCCATCGGATTTAGAAAGTTGATCAAGTAATGATTTCATATCAAAAAAATCATGTTCCTTAGCTATTTTACCATTTCTCATAGTCACTATAGTTGTTCCTGACAAATCTAAATAGTTTCCAGTAGCAGCAATGTCAAAAAAAGCTCCTGTATGTTTTCCTTTAAAATTCCACTGCTTCACAATTTTATCTCCTTGACCAAATGCATCGATTATACTCCACTCAATGTCTGAAAATGCAGTTAAATAGTTTTTATAATATTCCAAGGTTGATTCAATCCCAACTAAGTTACCTTCTGCAGTAACTATTATTACATCTTTAGTAAAATTATCTTCATTTATAACACTAGTGTCTCCATTTAAAAATGTATTCCAAACATTTTGATACATTTCTAAATCTCGCTCTAACTTAGTATTTGCATCAATAATCTTTTTTTCATTTTCTTTCCCAAAAGAACAACCAGTAAGTATAGTTGATAATAATAGTATTAATAATTTTTTCATTTATTTATTTTCAGATACTCAAATATATATAAATCAATTTAAATATAATATCTGGCATAGTTATTATAATAAGTTTTCTAAACTTCTTTTTTATTCATTGTAAGAACTAAATTAGTTTTATATAATATTTAGGAGGAGGTTGAAGAAATAAAAAAAAACTTTTGGTTTCTTGGTTAAAATAAAAATGGGGAAAATTAATTCCCCATTTTTTAACAAACTTTAACTAAACAAACCAATTAACTTAAACATAAATAAAAGTAGAGATTTAGTTAATCCAATTAGTAGTCAACTAAAAGGATTGCTTGCCATGATTTATTAATTAATACTTAAATATAATTTGTTGTTGTTTTGTCTCAGTAAATAATTAGACGAGTAGAAGGTTTTTATCTACCAAAATAGGGTTTCAAAAAATTATTTTTACAAAACACTAGAAATGATTGAAATTTTTAAGTAGGATATTTCAAGCAATGATTTTATCTAAATAAAGGATTTGATTCGTAAAGCATATTTTCAGGTCTTACCTCTAGCAATGAAAATAATTCATCAACAGTTTGAACAGGAATCTTACAAAAATTATCTACACACACGAAGTAGTATGTACTTTCTGCGTCATAACGATCTTTTAATAGATACAAATCTGATTTTTTATCAGAACAAGAAATTACTGAATCCGGTAAATAAAAAGGCAGTAATAAATTTAATTTTTCAATTGCCAAGGGACCCGTAATGGCTATTTCATAAAAAGGATATGTAAAATTATAGATTGATTGCATCCAATTGGTATATTTTAATGGATACTCTAAAACTCTCGATTGAACCATTGAAGTCATTTTTTTTGCTCTTTCTTTATATTTATCAAATCCAAAAAAATGATTTAATTTAAATAAGTTTTCAGCCATCATACTGTTCGCCGAGGGCAAGAAATTATCCTCATATTGAATCATTGAACCTGCTATTGAAGTTTTTTTATCTTCTGCAAATTTAAAATATACTCCATTCTCAGAATTAAAGGTGTCAAGTACAAAATCTGTTAATTCTTTAGCTAAAGTAAGTTTGCGTTCATCAGCTGTAACCTCATAAAAACTAATTAAAGCATCAATTAAAACAGCATAATCTTCAAGCAGTAAGAGTGTCTCTGAAGTGTTTTTTATATGCAAGATCCTTTTCTTTTTGTAAAAGTTATCAGAAAGAAGTGCATTTAATGTTTTACCGGCTTGTTCTAAAAAAAATTCGTCATCAAATGATTTATACGCATCTATAAATCCTCTTACAGCTAATGCATTCCATGAAAATATGAACTTTTTATCTACTACAGGGGAGGGTTTATTTTGTCTAAAAAGATATAATTTGTCGTTGACTTTTAAACGTGTTTCTTTTAAATACTGATTTGACCAGTTATACTTTTTAGCAAAAACAGAATCACTAGTCTGTCTATAAAGTATATATCTATTCCCTTCCCATATTTCATCGTTTGACAAACTGTAATAATCTGAAAACCATTCAAAATCTTCATTTAATTCGCTTTTAATTTCTTTAAGTGACCAAGTGTAGAACTCCCCCTCTTTATTAACTCCATTTATATCTAAGTTATCTGCTGCGATAGAAGAGTAGAACAAATGGGAAGGATCTTTCATTTCTCGATTGAGAAATCTCATAATCTTATAAGCCTCTTCTTTATATTGCTCATCTTTAAAAACTTGATAAAATTGAGCATATAAACTTAACATTTGAACATTATCGTAGAGCATTTTCTCAAAGTGTGGTATTTTCCACTTTCTATCAACAGAATATCGATGAAAGCCTCCTCCAATTTGATCATTAACTCCCCCAAGAGTAATATTATACAAAGATTTTTTGAGAAAATTCTTGAGCTCAGGTGAATCTACTTGAACTGCATATCTAAGTAAAAACTCAAGGATAATTGGTGACATAAATTTTTCATCACTACCAAAACCCCCATATTGTAGGTCCATTTTTTGATTGATTTTTGATATAATACCCTTAAGACTGTCTTTGGAAAAAATATTATCCATTGTATTTAAAGGTTTAAGCATGCTCTGAACGATACCTAATTCAATTTTGTCAGCATGTTCAATTAAATCTAATTGACGTTTTTTATAAAATGTATTGAGCTGCTGAAGTGTTGAAATCCACTGAGCTTTATCAACATAAGTTCCAGCCCATATTGGTCTTCCATCAGGCAAAGCAACAATGTTCATTGGCCACCCTGCATTTCCTGTAATTGTTTTTAGAGCTTTCATGTAGTGAGCATCGATATCAGGTCGTTCCTCACGATCAACTTTTATGCTTATAAAACTTGTATTCATAAGGAGTGCAACTTCGTTATCTTGAAATGTTTCCTCTTCCATAACATGACACCAGTGGCATGATGAATAGCCTACGCTTATAACAATTAGCTTTTCTTCATTTTTTGCCTGACTTAACAACTCATTGCTCCAAGGGTTCCAATTAATTGGATTAGTAGCATGCTGTTTTAGATACAAGCTTTCTTCATTGATTAATTTATTTTGTGCCAATAAAAAGATTGGAAGAAAAAATAAAAAATGAAAAAGAAATTTGAATCTAAACATTAACCCTATTATTTTGTTTTTATAAAACTCTGTAAGACATCATTGTTATTGGCAACTAGGATAATTGTTCCATCATTAGTTTTTACTTCAATCATTTTTTTCGCATCTCCAGGAGTAAAAAACCCACTTTGGTTAACTGGAGAAAAAGTGTATTCTCCTGATTCTGAACCTAAAAATAGAGCACCAATTCCAGCATCGTTTCGAGGAGTTTCAATTTCAGAATGATGCATATTTCCTATCAATAAAATATCATTAATATCATCTTTATTATAATCACCAACCAAAAAGTCATTGACTGATGAAAATTGTGCTCTTACAGGGAGTTTATTTATCATAAAGTCCCCAGAACCAAGATTGGTAAGTATGGCACTTGAAAAATAAGTAGCTTGATAGTTTAACGAATTATTCAAAAGGTCTCCATAAACGTTATTTACATCCAGACTTGCAAAAACATCATATTTCATGAATTTATCTTTAATTTCAGGCACCTGTTGGGCAGAGCAAGAGAAACCCCTTAATGGATATTGAATACCGTAGTTGTAATAAGTAAGAACGATATCATTTTTTCCGTTTTGATCAAAATCATTGTAATAAACTTCAAAAGGACTTTCAGGCTTTGCTTTGTACTTATAGTTTTCGCCTAAATTGCCAACTAATAAATCCATATCTCCATCATTATCTATATCTGCCTCTTTAATTGTAAACCACCATCCTTTCAATTGATCAAGATTAGGGCTAGGTTTTGGGTAAAGAATTCCAGCCATATTTTCATAAACGCGAATTGAAGACCATTCACCTACAACAACTAGGTCTTTATCGTTATCGTTATCAATATCTGTCCAAACGGCATCACTTACCATTCCCCAATCTTTGAAGTTTTTACTGTTAACACTGTCAATTTTAAAAACACCTTTATTGTTTTTTAAAATATAACTTGAAGTTGGTTCAGGATAATTCCAAGGTTTTAATTTAGATCCAATAAAAAGGTCTAAATCACCATCTTGATCATAATCTGAGGCTGTTACAACTGATCCACTTAGAAACAAACTAGGTAAGCTTTTTTTAGAAAAAATAAAATCACCTAAACCATCATTTAGATACAAACGATCTAAATAAGCAGGATTATTAGATTCAAATTCATTCCCCCCACTTACAACATATAAATCCATATCATTATCATTGTCTACATCTAAAAAAAGAGCATCAATATCTTCAGTGAATTTATGTCTTTCCCAGGGTGTATTTTTAGTTTTGATAAATCCTCCTGAGAAACTTTGTAAATAAAGATTTCCAGGTTTACCTCGAGCACCGCCAATATAAAAATCTTCTAATCCATCGCCATTAACGTCAGCTTTTGCTAGAGCAGGTCCTTGTTGAGAGAATTTGTGAGGTAATAAGATTTGATGCTTATAGTCGTCAAAAAATTGTTCTTTGTGAATATATTTAGGAGCAAGATTAGAAAGAGTTATATCTGTTAAAATTGTTTTTGGTTTTGGTTTTTCAATAGAAGTCTGATTAGGTTTATAATATACCTGATGAAGTTTATTGGCCTCTGGTGTATATAGTACTTGTCTTTTTTCATTTGGCCAAATTATTTCGATACTATCAACTAGTTTATTAGCTCCAAGGCCAAAATGAAGTTGATTTTCACTTACTGAATACATTCCTCTGATACTTGTAACTTCTGCATATTGAGTGTTTTTAGGTGTATATATTTTACATTTTGTACCTATTTCACTTTTAAAATTTTCATAAATAACTTTAAGTCTAATATAATTTGTATTCTCAAACTCGACCGTATTGTTTTTGTAAAGAAAAGGGGAATCATTAACATTATTTACAACTATTTCTAAATCACCATCATTATCTAGATCAGCATATGCAGAACCATTGGAAAATGAAGGTTGATTTAATCCCCAAGTAGCTGTTGTGTTTTTAAAAGAATAATTTCCAGAATTTTGGTACATATAATTTGAAAGCTTTATACTTGGTAAAAAATCGAGTACTTCTTGAAGAGGAAGAATATCCCAAACATTAACTAATCCTAAATTAGGATTATCTTTAATATATTCAGAAATAATTTTTTTTGTGAATTGATCTACAGATTTATCCCCATCTGTGTTTCTTATATCTCTTAAAAGACCATTGGTAATGTGGATGTCACGAAAGCCATCGTTATCAAAATCAGCTATCAAATTAGACCAACTCCAGTCTGTAGCTGCTAAATTAGAATAGTTGGCAATCTCGCTAAAGCTTTCATTGCCATTATTTAAATGAAGGGCATTAAACATATATTGGTAGTGCCCACCATCATTTACAACATTCCAAAACTCTTGAACGTCCATGCCACTCATGTTTGATTTTAAGCGGAAATTATCTTCGGCAACCATGTCAAGAGTCATTAAATCTATGTTTCCATCATTATCTATATCGGCTGAGTCAACTCCCATACTATAAAAAGATGTGTGTTTCATAGATTGCTCTGTCTGATACCTAAAAGTACCATCTCCATTATTCATGTATAAGAAATCAGGTGCATCAAAATCATTTGAAACATAAAGATCCAACCAACCGTCTTTATTATAATCTGCTACACTAGCGCTACTGGGGAAACCTGTTTTGACTAATCCAGCTTCTTTAGTAGCAAGCTCAAAGTATTTATTATTTATGTTTTTGTAGAGTTGAGAGGTGTATTCTGGTTTCATAATGTCCTGTCCCATAAAAGGAGAGTAACTTCCTCTATTAGGAGGATGATTTAAAACAAATAAATCTACAAATCCATCTCTATTATAATCAAAAAAAACAGCTTGTCTTGAACGTTGATTATCGTCAACACCCCATTTTTCAGCTTCTTCTTCAAAAGTGAAGTTTCCTTTATTTATGTAGAGTTTATTAGCCCTTCGTTCAGGTTGAAAATCGTATAGTTCTTTACTAACGTAGATATCTAAAAGTCCATCTCCATTAACATCTGCAATCGAAACTCCTGAAGACCAATTTCCATCATTTGTAATTCCTGCAGAAATTGTTTTATTTTCAAATTTTAAACCTCCTTTATTCTTGTATATTTCATCCCCAACAAGATTGCCCGTAAAGTAAATATCTGTTAGACCGTCGTTATCAAAATCAGCCAATCCTACTCCTCCTCCACCATAAAAATTAGCATATAATAAAATGTTTTGTGACTTACTATCCTGGACAGTATTAACAAAATCTAAACCCGTCTGACTTGGAGGTAAGGATATAAACTTTTTGTTTTGAGCCTTTAAAGTGGATATTACAAAAAAGCAGTAGATAAAGAACTTTTTGTGCATATATAAATTAATTTTAATAGTTTTTCAATGGAGTCCTAACCTATTGTAAATATATGATATGTTTATCTTATTTAAAATATCAATTCAGTCAATTTTACACACAAAAATCTGTATTTGAATTTATTATATAAAAAAAGGAGGAAATTAATCCCCCTTTTTTCAAACCTTTATAAATTATTTAAAAAACTAATTAGTTATCCCACCAAACTCTTGTTGTTCGATTATTTGGACCCTGAGATGAAATCATTGCTTCGAAATTCTCCTTATTAATATTAGCTTCATTTGGATTATAAATCATCCTTCTAGGGATAGTTCCGTTAGTTAAATTTTCTGGATGAGCTGGATTACCACCAAAAGGCTTAAGAGCGGGGAAACCAGTTCTTCTAAAGTTAGCGAAAGCCTCATAAAAGTCAAAGAAAGACGCTACCCAAAATTGATCACCAATAAGCTCGTCATAATTTGCTGAATCATACGGATTGGCGGCTAAATATGCATTAATACCAGCACTGCTTAAAGCGAAGCTTGAATCCCATAAAGCCCATTGATTCATTGCGGATGTAACACCACTATTATAATGAGTTTCCGCAGTTGCATGGTCTCCATTTGACCCATAATGTTCTGCTAATACAAAAGCAGTTTGAGCATATGTCAGAAGCATTCTAGGCTGATCAAGTTTTGAAATTGCAGGATTTACGTTAGTATATGGAAGATTTCCAACATCAATACCTTGATTATCTAAGTCATCATCAGTAAAACCATAAGGGTTTCCTCCATATGTATTACTTGGATCAGCAATGATATTTAATCGTGGATCACTTT
>NZ_CEXPNT010000025.1:0-19145 GCF_982709265.1 Candidatus Marivariicella framensis
AAACTATTGATTCCATGTCATAGTCTGACATTCCAATACTTGTAGATGAAAAAGTGTTAGTCTCAATAATATCGGCTCCTGCATCTAAATATTTTTCGTGTATTGTTATAATAGCCTCAGGTTGAGTTAAAGACAATAGATCATTATTTCCTTTAACGCTACTTGGGTAATCTTTATAACGCTCCCCCCTATAATCAGATTCGCTAAATTTGTATTGCTGTATCATGGTTCCCATAGCTCCATCTAGTACTAGTATCCTTCTTTTTAAAATTTCAAAAAGGTTTTGCATTGAAGGTAAATTTAAATTTTGATTGGTTTTTTATCAAGTTTTGACATTTCAAATACTCCAAACAAAAATGATGAATAAAACAAGAAACCTAGTAATGTTCCCTTATAAAAGGGGATAGCAAGAACAAAACAACTAATTAAGCCATTAAGATTTAAGGTATACATAGAACCTGAGACCCACACACCAAAGTTTGTGATAATAAAAAAGATGAGACTAGATCCTACTGAACTTATTAAAACTTTTTTTAATGTGATTTTTTTCAACAAGAAGTAACCAATCAAAATAATTATTCCAAAAGTGGCATATTGCCAAATAAAACCAGAGTAAAACCAAGTAAATTGATCATAATAGTTTAAAATGAAATTATTTATAATGAGATCGCTAAACCACAATGATAAAATTGGAATAATAAAAGCATGGTACTTATTACTTAAATAGGCCCCTCCAAACAAAGCTATGGCTCCAATTGGTGTGAAATTAGGCATGTGAGGAATAATTCTTGTAAAAGAGGCAAATAATATCAATAAGATAATTCCAATAAATGATAAATTTATTTTAGTCATATTTAATAAATTAAAAAAAGTAGTTGAGTTGGGTAAAAAATAGTAGGAAATGAATTCATATCTGTTTTAGCTTTTTTTATTGAGGTGGCAATCAGTCAAAATTTTCCTCTTTTAATTAATACAAATATATGTTTTTAAATTTATTTATTTTATGGTTTAGCTGTAATTCTTAAGTTTGACTGGAAATAAATAATTTTAAAAATATAATTTTTATTATCTATAAATTCATAATTTTAGGAATCACTATAATAAGCTCTCAATGATTAGAAAAGGATTGATTTTAACTCTATTGTTTATAACTACATCTTGTTTTAATAATAAAATAAAAGAAATAAAAGACTTGAGTTTTGAAAAATTAAAAGTCACTAAAAATGTTTCACAAGTAAATTCAAATTTCTTGGAAGGAATTATTCCAAAAGATTTAGAAGACTTTCTTTTAAAGAATAATTTTATTACTAATAAAGAAAACATCACAAATGATGAACCACATGAGTTTATTTTTAAAGAATCAGAAGCAATTTATTCGGTAATTATTGATGGTAACGAAAAGCTTAAAAAAATTGAATTCTATTCATTTTCTAAAACTAATTCTTTAGACAAGGCTATCATTTTTTTCAAACAAGCATCAAAAATACCAATACCTCAAGTAGATACATTAAGGATGAAAAAATGGACAGAAAGTAATATGAGTTTAATAAATGAAAACCTCTCTCGAGCTACAATTTTATCAAACATTCATTATATAATCGAACAAATTAATTCTAATGAATTTAAGCTTACAATAAAGAAATATAGTAGTTGATCTTTAAAAAAAGCTCTAATTACCCTGTTTATATTATAAATAGAAGCTTTTTTAGTATATTTGAAAATAATTAAATAATTGAAATGAAAAAATATATAACTCTCGCATTAGCTATAGGCGCTTGGATCTTTAATTCAAACACTATAACAGCACAAAACGCTCAAAACCCTTGGGCTATTGGTATTGGTGCAAACATTGTTAGTATAGATGATAACAACAGTGGATCTGGTACTGGAGTTCCAGCCCTAAGTCTAACTCGTTATTTAGGGGGGAATTTGTCTATTGGTGCTCAATTTTCGGCTAATAGTATTGATGGTTCTGCTGAGGATTACTACACTATTGACGGTATTGTTAAATATAATATTGTTAAAGAAGGAAAAGTTATTCCTTATCTTTTTGCTGGTTATGGATTATCTAGATTTAACAAAAATTCTAATTCAGAAGGAATGTTTCCATCTAAAGAATCAGCTAGAACAACCGTTGGTGGTGCAGGTATTAACGTTAGATTAAGCGATAAATGGGCCGCTAACCTAAGCACTTCAATGCGTAATGCTTCTGAAAAAGGAACTACTAATCAGTTACAACATGTTATTGGTTTCACTTATATGTTTGGAACAGGAGATGCTGATGGAGATGGAGTTTCAGATAAAAAAGATATATGTCCAGATGTTCCTGGATTAAAAGAATTTAATGGTTGTCCTGACACTGATGGTGATGGGATTCCAGATAATGAAGATGCATGTCCAGAAGAAGCTGGAACAGCTGAAATGAATGGTTGTCCTGACACTGATGGTGATGGTATTGCTGATGGAGATGATGCATGTCCTGAAGCTGCTGGTTCAGCAGAAATGGGAGGCTGTCCTGATAGTGATGGTGATACTGTTGCTGATAAAGATGATAAATGTCCTAATGTTGCTGGTGAAGCTGGAAATAATGGATGTCCATGGCCAGACACTGATGGTGATGGCGTTCTTGACAAAGACGATTTATGTCCAAATGTAGCTGGTGTTGCTGCGAATGGTGGATGTGAAGCTGAACCAACTAAATTGATAGAATTTATATCTAGTAGTGAATCCAAAATATATTTTGGATCATCTAGTGTCGATGTTGGAAAAAGTGGAGAGGAACTTGTAAATAATCTTAAATCTCTTTTAGATGAGTATCCAGATGTAAATATAATTATTCAAGGTCATGCTTCTGATGATGGATCTGAAAGTTATAATATGAAAATTTCACAGAAACGTGCTGATACAGTTGCAGCTGCTTTAGTAGCCGCAGGTATCGATGCTAGTAGAATGACAACTGAAGCATATGGAGAAAGTAAACCTCTTTCTGATAGAAAATCAAGTCGTAGAGTTGAATTTGATCGCGGTGTAAACTAGTCGTCAATCATGTACAGTTTATAAATAAAAAAACCTCCCATTGGGAGGTTTTTTTATTTATACATATGTCATTACTTAACTTCTTCTTCTTTTGTCTGAAGACTTTTTATCATTAGAAAACTTGAAAGGATTGGGCTTGCTTCTTCCAGAGGAGCTTCTTCCAGAGGAGCTTCTTCCAGAGGAGCTTCTTCCAGAGGAGCTTCTTCCAGAGGAGCTTCCTCTTGAAAAACTTCCACCTCTATCTCTAGACTTTAATTTTTTAGCCTTTCCTGGATTAAATTTCTCTGTGATAGACACTTCAATATCCCTATTATCTATATTTATAGACTTGAAACCTTCTAGTACTTTATCTCTTTCTTCAGGACCAGATGAAAAGAATGAAAAGTTTTTCATTACATCAACGTGAAAAATTTCATCACTAGTAAAACCAAGAGTTCCTTTTATAAGGTCTTTAAGTGTTCTCCAATCATAACTGTCTTTTTCTCCAATATTAATGTGATAACGAACTTCATCTTTTTTACTAACTTTAGATTTTGAATCGTCATCTGAAAAATCTTTTTTTGGAGTATCTAAGTTTTTTGCTTTTCCACTATAATAATTATAAAAACGATCAAGTTCAACAGTAACCAATCTTTTCAAAATATCTTCTTTTGAAAGATTATCAAGCTGATCTAAAAAAGAAGGAAGAAGTTTTTCAGCTGAATCAGAAGGTTCTACATCGCTTAGTTTTTTAGCTAGATGAAGCATTTGTGCATTACAAATTTCATCTGCATCCGGTATAGTTTTGTGAGTTATTTTAGATTGTATGAGTTTTTCAATAGATCTAATTTTACGTTGCTCACTCTGACTGACAATAATTATAGAGACGCCTTTTTTATCTGCCCTCCCAGTTCGCCCACTCCTATGAGTATAAATCTCACTCTCATCAGGTAATTGATAATTGATAACATGAGTAATATTATCAACATCAATACCCCTTGCAGCAACATCAGTAGCTACTAAAAGTTGAATTTGTTTTTTTCTAAAGGAATTCATCACAGTATCCCTTTGATTTTGACTTAAATCTCCATGAATTGCTGCTGCATTATAACCTGCCTCAATAAGGTTTTCAGCAACTCTTTGAGTGTCTCTTTTAGTTCTGCAAAAAATACAACCAAAAATAGTTGGGTGAGCATCAACTAATCGTTTTAATGCTTCAAAACGTTGACGACCACTTACAGTATAATATTCATGAGAAACATTTTTTGATCCTGAGTTTTTACTTCCAACAGTTATCTCTTTTGGAGAGTTCATGAATTTTTTAGCAATTTTTGCAACTGCTGAAGGCATAGTTGCTGAGAACAACCATGTGTTTTTTTCTTTTGGAGCTTCTGATAAAATTGCAGTTATATCTTCATAAAACCCCATATTTAACATCTCATCAGCTTCATCAAGAATACAATAATCAATTTTTCTAATGTCTACCATTTTTCGCCTTTGCATGTCCTGCATTCTACCGGGAGTAGCTACAATAATCTGTGCTCCTTTTTTAATTTTTTTTGATTGATCTTGAATATTAGCTCCACCATAAACCGCAACAACATTAACCTTTGGCATGTGCTTTGCATAAGTCTGAATCTCTTTGGTTATCTGCATACAAAGCTCTCTTGTAGGAGATAATATTAAACCTTGAGTATGTTTTGAATCAGAATCTATCTTTTGCAACAAAGGCATACCAAAGGCGGCAGTTTTTCCAGTTCCAGTTTGTGCTAAAGCAACAAGATCAGTGTTTTTATTCAACAATAACGGGATAGCCTCCTTTTGAACATCAGTTGGAATTTGAAAACCAAGATCTTCAACAGCCTGAATTAGAGTAGGTTCAAGACCTAAATCTTTAAATGTGAGCATAAAATATTTAAAGGCACAAAAGTAGCCTAATTATTCTTGCAAGCACTTATATTCTCTAAAATACTTTGTTTAAATTATCCTTCTAAATTTCAATTTGTTGGCAAAATACAAGTTGGATAGGAAAAAGCAGCTGTTTGAATCTGTAATGAATACTCATCAAGTAGCTAATTGTCACTCTCATCTTCAGTATAAGTTGATGAGAGTGACAATGAACTTCCGGATACACTTACAATGTTAATTAATTGAGCATACTCCCAATTTCCGCCATCTTCTTCGTCAATCACTTCAAATGCTGTAAAATCTTCATTAGTCCATCTCCATTGATCTTCTAAAAAATTAATAGCATTAGAATTACTATTATATGTAAAAAACCAAGTTCCATAATTTGTAACTACTAGAGTAACATCATTGATTGGTGATGTGATTAATTGATAATTTGGATCAAAATCATTAAGTTCTTCACTATTAACATTGATCTAGGTTTAGACTAATAAACCAACCGCAAAGACCTGATTCTGTAATTCTTGGAACACCATTTAGCGAAGAACTTACCTCCGTAAAGCGCTAATTTTTTCATTTAGTTAAGTTTATATAATGTTAAAATTAGCTATATTTATTTATCAAAATATTCATAATTATGAAAACAATATATTTATTCTTTCTAGTAACATGTACTTCTATTTTTTTATTTTCTCAGGAAAAAAAACTTCCTATTGACACTATTGTAGTTACTCAACATAAAACTATAATTAAAGGTCAAGCAATTAGTTACGAGGCTCAAACTGGAACTCAACCAGTTTGGAATGAAAAAGGTAAACCTATTGCGTCTCTTTTTTACACATACTATAGAAGAACTGGTATAAAAAACAATACTCAACGACCAATCATATTTTCTTTTAATGGTGGTCCAGGTTCAGCTTCAGTGTGGATGCATATTGCATATACTGGCCCTAAAATTCTTAAAATAGATGATGAAGGATATCCCGTTCAACCTTATGGCTTTAAAACTAACCCCTACTCTATTTTAGATGTAGCTGATATTGTTTTTATAAACCCAGTAAATACTGGATATTCTAGAATGGTTGAAATAGATGGAGAACTTCCAGATAGAGAAATATTTTTTGGAATTAATGCTGATATTGCATATTTATCAGAATGGCTTTCAACATTTGTAAGTAGAAAAAATCGATGGGAATCATCTAAATATATAATCGGAGAGAGTTATGGTGGCACTAGAGTAATGGGACTTTCACTAGCATTACAAAATCAACAATGGATGTACCTAAATGGTGTAATTATGGTATCTCCTGCAGACTATAAAACTTTTGATGATAACCCAATTTCATCAGCACTGAACTTACCATATTTTACAGCAACTGCGTGGTATCATAAACAACTTAAATCAGAATTACAGCAAAAAGATTTATTAAAAATATTACCTGAGGCTGAAGATTTTTCAATTAACACTCTAGTTCCTGCTCTAGCTAAAGGAGGATTTATTGATGATGATGAAAAAAAAGTAATTGCTCAAAAAATGTCTGATTTTACTAGTATTTCAACTAAAGTTCTTTTACAACACAATTTAGATCTTCCAACACAATATTTTTGGAAAGAGCTATTGAGGGATCAAGGAAAAAATATAGGTAGACTTGATTCTCGATATATAGGAATTGATAGAAAAGAAACTGGAAACAGACCTGATTACAGTGCAGAGTTAACCTCTTGGTTACATTCATTTACACCAGCAATTAATCATTATATAAAAAATGAACTGAAATTCAAAACTGACATCAAATACAATATGTTTGGACCAGTTCGTCCATGGAATGAGGAAAACGACAATACCAGGGAAAACTTAAGACAAGCTATGGCTCAAAACCCGTATCTAAACGTAATGACTCAATCCGGTTACTATGACGGAGCAACAACTTATTTTGCTGCTAAATACTCACAATGGCAGATGGATCCTAGTGGTAAATTACGTGATCGTTTTTCTTTCAAAGGGTATAGAAGTGGTCACATGATGTACCTTAGAAAAGAAGATTTGATAAAAGCTAATGATGATTTGCGTGAATTTATTAAAACAACAACAACTAACGGAAAACCAGCAAAGTATTAAACATCACAAATCTGAATTGCCTCAGCCAACCCTCCAATTAGATCTTCTTTAGTTGGGATAAACTCCTGAGCAACATAACCTTTAAATCCTGTTGACACTATTGATTCCATAATTGCTGGGTAATATAATTCTTGACTCTCATCAATCTCATGCCTTCCAGGAACTCCCGCAGTATGGTAATGTCCAATATGTTTGTGATTTTCAGTTATTGTTCTTATAACATCTCCTTCATTAACTTGCATATGATATATATCATAAAGAAGTTTAAAGTTCTCTGAATTCAATCTTTTACTTAACTCAACTCCCCATTTTGAATTATCACACATGTAATCTTTATGATCAATTTTTGAGTTTAAAAGCTCCATATGTAAAACAACTCCTAATTTTTCAGCTAAAGGAATAATTTTATTTAAACCATCAATACAGTTTTCAAGCCCCTGTTTGTCACTTATTTCTCTACGACTCCCACTAAAACATATTAAGTTTTTCCAGCCTGCATCTGCAACTAACTCTATATGTCTTAAATAATTTGATATTAGATCTTCATGAAATTTTTTATCACACCAACCATTAGTTAAGCTACGAGTTGATTTCCCCTCTAAGTCACCATAACACATTGTTGAAATTAAGTTGTGTTTTTTTAAAACGTCCCAATTCTCAGAACCAACAAGATCAACACCAACTAATCCTATTTTTTTTGATTGAATAACTAGGTCTTCAAATGGAATTTTCTTATAACACCAAGCGCTAACGGAATGGTTTATATTTCCCTTTAATTTTGAATAATTTGATTTCATATTATCTTGTACACAAGCAATCGGCATTACTCCAACTCCTGCAATACCAGAACCAATTGTTTTTAGTAAATTTCTTCTATTCATTTTTCATAATTTTTTAAATTTAAGTACTTTTAATTAAAGTTACTTCTTGTTTTTTCCCAACTCCATGCTGATTTTAGCGCTTCAGATAACGAATATTTAGATTTCCACCCTAAGATATTTTTAGCCTTTTTAGCATCCGCATAGGCAACCACAATATCACCAGGCCTCCTTTTTCCAATTTTAAATGGAACTTTATTCCCAGTTACTTTTTCAAATTCTGATATTAATTCTAAAACACTTACTCCAGTTCCCGTTCCAATATTTATAGACTCTAAATATTTACTTCTTTGCATATTACTTAAATATTCAATCGCCTTACAATGAGCCTCAGTTAAATCCATAATATGTATGTAGTCTCGAATACCGCTTCCATCTTTTGTAGGATAATCATTTCCATAAACAGTAAGAATGTCTTGTTGACCATTAACAACTTGAGTTAAGTAAGGCATAATATTCTCAGGAACACTTTTAGGGTTTTCGCCAATAAGTCCACTAGAATGAGCACCTATAGGATTAAAGTAACGTAGAGATATTCCTTTAAATTTTGATTCAATTTTAAATTGGGCATCAATTATTTGCTCACAAATTTGTTTTGTATGACCATAGGGAGATGCAGGATTACCAAATGGAAGATCCTCGCTCATAGGTTGAGTTTTAGAGCTTCCATAAACAGTACATGAAGAGCTAAAAACAAAAGGGACACCATTGGGCATCAATTCTAAAAGGTTAATCATGCCAAGAACATTATTTTTATAATATTTTATAGGCTTACTAACACTCTCACTAACAGATTTCAAGGCTGCAAAATGAATAACACCTTCTATATTTTTGTGTTTTTTAAAAAAAAATGAAACATCATTCTTGTTTATTAAGTTAATTTCTTCAAAATCAGGTTTTGTATTTGTAATAGCTTGTATTTGATCTAGAACAGATAAACTTGAATTAGATAGATTATCAATAATAAAAATCTCGTGATTCTTCCTAATTAATTCAGTAGCTACATGAGAACCTATGTATCCTAATCCTCCTGTAATAAGTATTTTCAAAATATTAAATTAAATTTCCCATCCCGGACGATAATCCCTACCGACAAACTGATTAGCATCATCCATATTTGTGATTCGCATGTTATCACCATCCCATAAAAGTTTCTTACGAGCATAGAATTCCATATTACCATTACTAGTTTCTTTACGAAGCAAATAACTTCTAATAGCAATGTTACCCATTAAAACTGTTTCCGTAAGGGGTCCAGAATAATCAAAAGAGGAAGTTAAAGACATGTGTTCTTTACTATTAAATCCGGCTTTACAAGCATCAATCCATTTACGTGCATGACCAAACTCAGGTTCATCGGATTTATCTATAATAGATCCATTTACTGTTGGAACTCCCTTTTTATACATTTTTGGATTCATTCCGTAAACATCGGTAGTTATAATTCCTTTTTCACCAATCATCATAACTCCATTATAACCTCCTTTTCCAGCTAAATCTTCATTTGGAGGAATTAAATCTGGATGTGACGGTCTTATACCTCCATCTGTCCAAACCATTTCAATTTTACTTTTATTTTTTATTGTTGGATCAAAATGCAATGTTACTGAAGATGAAGGAGGACATCCCTCTGGAATATACTCTGGAGTCCACATTTTAGTAAAAACACTTCCTACACTACATTCTACATCAGTAGGGTATTTTAAACCCAGGGCTTTAAAAGGAACATCAATAATATGACATCCCATATCACCAAGAGCCCCTGTTCCATATGCCCACCATCCTCTCCAATCGAAAGGGTGCATTCCTGGTATATATTCTGTTTTAGGAGCTGGACCTAACCACAAGTCCCAATTAAGACCATTTGGAAGTTTACTGTTATCTGGTTTTGGCATATTAATTCCTTGTGGCCAAACTGGACGGTTGGTCCATACATGAACTTTCGAAACTTCTCCAATCTCACCTTCATTGATCCATTTTTGAACAGATAACTGTGAAGGATTTGAAGCTCCTTGATTACCCATTTGAGATACAATTTTTCTTTCTCTGGCCATTTCTGTTAAAAGCCGTGCCTCTCTTACGTTATGAGTTAATGGTTTTTGAACATAAACGTGTTTATTTCGTTCCATTGAATAAACTGCAGAAGGGGCATGAGAATGGTCTGGTCCAGAAATTGTTACTGCGTCAATCTCAGGGTGTTTATCAAGCATTTCTCTGAAATCTTCATAAAATTTAGCTTTTGGGAATTTTTCACGACTCTCAATTACACCATGAAGACCGTTAGGATCCACATCACACAAAGCAACAACCCTTTCTCTTCCGTTTACTGAAGCATTCAATATATCAGATCTTCCCTTGCCACCAACACCAATACCTGCAATAGCTAATTGATCACTTGGAGCTACATAATTTACCCCGCCTAAAACATGACGTGGAAGAATAAAGAAGGTTGAGGCTAAAGCAGATTTTTTTATAAAATCTCTGCGACTGTTATTTAAGTTTCGTGATTTTTTACTCATTTGATTTTAAATTTTTATGAAATTACAAATTTTATGATAATATATTTTATGGCGTCATAAAAAATCCTTTCCATTGGTCATTTAAATTAAAACAACTTCTAATATTTACTTCTTTTTTTAGATATAGAGCTTCAATCGACAGAGCTTTGAAGGTCAATTCACAAAAGTTAATTTCTTTACCGATAGGAACATAATAGGGATCATCAATTTTTACTCCTGGAGGTTTAAAAGAGGTGTAGTTTTTTTTTGAATGCTCAGGTTGAGCATTAAAAATATTTAAATCTGAATTTATATTTATTAATTCAGCTCGAACCGTAACTTGAAATAAAGCGGTTTTATCATAAAACAATAATTGAACGGATGAAGAGTTTTTCAAATCATTCACTTTTTTTGACCTCAAATCTGTATAAATAGTAAAACTCAATTTATTTGAATCAAAACTTCTTAAAATTACATTTCTGCTATTAGGCTTTCTATTGATATCAACAGTTGATAAAACAAAAGACCTGAAAGAATGATCTTTTTCTTCAATTGCCTTCAGCCATTGAGTTTTACATTCTGTAAATATTTCTAAAAGCTTCAATGATTATTATTATTCTTAAACCAAGCATTTAATCTGTCTTTAGAATTTTTTTTAATATCGGCCCAGAATAAATTAATATCGGCATAATGATAACTTTTTATAAAATTTAAAAGTATTCGATTGGGCACTTTTGGAACTGAAGTCCATAAAATTCCATCAGTTTTATAAACTTTTACGCTTTTAGGATATATTTTATCATCTATATATAATATTCCAAGATGCTCTGAAATATCTGATGATTGATCTGAGTTCCAGTTTATGGGGTTTGTTACAACTCCTCCCTTGAACCATTGGTTATATTTTTTTGGATATCTGTTTTTTTTATAGGTGTTCCAACTCACATATCCTCCTGTTTCCTCTTTTGACTCTAATGGTTTTAAATTTTTAAAATCATTTATTTTTATTTGTGTCCCAATTAAATAGGCAGCAACCAGCTCATTCTGTAAATCTGTTCCGTCAAAATATTCTTGTAATAGCCTCTTCGCATGTATCGCTCCTTGACTATGAGAAGCTATAATTATTGGACGATTTTTTCTGTGATATTTCAAAAAATATTCAAAGGACTTTTTTAAGTCTGAATAAGCAAGCTCCCATGCCCTTGATTCATTATATGGACTTGTAAAAATTCTAATATGAGCTTGACGATAGAATGGCACGTATAATTCACCAGCACTTGCCCATGCCGAAGCTTGATATTTAACAGCCTTATTAATTACATCATCTCGTATTTGTTTTTTATAAATATCTGAATTCCAACTAATATCCTCTGGGTCTAAGAGTAAAGTGGGGTAAATAAAAAAAACAGCTGCACTATCCGGTTTTGTATTTCCAATAATTTCGATAAGAGGCTTTGGGTATTTGGAAGGTAATACAGCCCATGAATTGTCTAAGGAGTAATCTGGGGGAGCTGGAATATTTTCCTCTGAAAAAGGAATTGATTTATACTTTGAAGAAGTAAAAGAGTTTAATGAATAATTTTTAATTACAGAACATGCATTTGTAAAAGTTATAGTCATTATTATTATTAATATTTTTTTCATAAAAATTGTAAAACACAAATATGATATTTTTTTGAGTGAAATAAATTGAATCTGTTTATTATCTTTATTTTTTAATTACAAAAATATGAGACTTTTTTTATTATTCTTTTTTTTAATCTCGATCAATATTATCAATGCACAAAGTTTTGACCCTAAATGGTTAAACAGCACTCCTGCAAGAAATATTGGTCCTGGAGGAATGAGTGGAAGGACAACAACCATTGATGTAGTTCATGATGATCCCAAAACAATATATATTGGAACTGCTTCTGGGGGTATTTGGCGCTCAAAAAGTGGAGGTGTTTCTTGGGAGCCTATTTTTAATGACCAAATTACTGCTTCAATTGGCTCTATTGCAATTCAACAGTCAAATCCTGATGTAATTTGGGCTGGAACTGGAGAGGGAAATCCACGGAATAGTTTAAATGGAGGTTTTGGTATATATAAATCATTAGACGGAGGAGATAGTTGGAAAAGTATGGGTCTAGAATACACTAGACATATTCATCGAATCATTATTCATCCCGACAACCCTAATGTTTTATATGTAGCTGCTATTGGATCTCCTTGGGGTGAACACAAAGAAAGAGGGGTTTATAAAACTGTTAATGGAGGTGAAACTTGGATGAAAATTCTTAGTGGAAATCTGAATACTGGTGCAGCTGACCTTGTTATGGATCCAAAAAATCCTAATAAATTAGTTGCTGCTCTTTGGGAACATAAAAGAGAGCCTTGGTTTTTTAAATCAGGAGGACCAAAGAGTGGATTATTTATAACAATTGATGGAGGCAAGAATTGGGTTAAAAAAACTGAAAAAGATGGTCTTCCAAAAGGAGATTTAGGAAGAATCGGCTTAGCTTTTGCCACCAATAAAAGTGAAATATTATATGCTTTAATTGAATCTAAAAAAAATGGTTTATACAAATCAATAGATGGAGGTAAAAAATGGAAATTAATTAATTCTAAGCCTGGAATTGGTAATCGTCCTTTTTATTATTCTGACTTATTTGTTGATCCTAAAAATGAAAATAGGGTTTATTCAGTATTTACATATGTTAATGTTTCAGAAGATGGTGGAAAATCTTTTTCAGAATTAATGCCTGCCTATGGAGTTGATAATGGGGTTCATCCTGACCACCATGCTTGGTGGATTCATCCAGAAAATGGAAATTTTATAATTGATGGAAACGATGGAGGAATGAATATTTCTAGAGATGGTGGAAAATCATGGCGATTTATTGGAAATATTCCCGTTGCTCAATTTTATCACATTAGTATAGATAATGAATACCCCTATAATGTTTACGGGGGCATGCAAGATAATGGATCTTGGAGAGGACCAGCTTATGTCTGGAAAACTCAGGGGATTAGAAATTCTTATTGGCAAGAAATTGCATTTGGTGACGGTTTTGATGTTGTACCTGATAAAGATAATTCTCAATTTGGGTTTGCAATGAGTCAGCAAGGGAATGTTTCAAGATACGACTGGAAAACTGGAAATAATTATACTGTTCGTCCAACTCATCCAGATCCAGAAATCAAATTAAGATTCAACTGGAATGCTGCAATAGGACAAGATCCTTTTAATAATAGTACTGTTTATTTTGGAAGTCAATTTGTACATAAAAGCTCAGACAAGGGCCTTACTTGGAGGTTAATATCTCCAGATTTAACAACAAATAATCCCGAAAAACAAAAACAATCTGAAAGTGGAGGATTAACTTTAGATGCCACGGGTGCAGAAAATCATTGTACATTAATTGTAATTGAACCTAGTCCTTTAGAAAAAAATATGTTATGGGTGGCTTCTGATGATGGAAGAGTTCATATTACTAAAGATGGAGGGGGAAACTGGGAGGATGTTACTAAAGGGCTCAAAGGTTTGCCAAAAGGAAGCTGGATTCCTCAGATTAAAGCTTCGAATAAAAATAAAGGTGAAGCATTATTGATAGCTAACGATTATCGAAGATTTAATTACGAGGCTTATGCTTACAGAACAAAAAATTATGGAAAAACATGGGAAAGAATTGTTGATTCAAATGATGTGTCATCATACACATTAAGTATAATTGAAGATATTGTCAATCCAAAATTATTATTTTTAGGTGCTGATGATGGTTTATATTTCTCTTTAAACTCCGGTGAAAATTGGCAGAAATTTGATTCAAAAACTTTTCCTACTGTATCTACTAAAGATTTGGCTATTCATCCAAGAGAACACGATCTAATAATTGGAACATTTGGAAGAGCTGCTTGGATATTGGATGACATTAAACCCTTAAGGGCAATGGCAGACAGCTTGTCCTTAACTAATGAATTATTTAAACTATTTGAACCTCCAACTGCTTACATGGCGTCAATACAACAACCTACTGGAAGTAGGTTTGGAGGTGATGCTTTATTTAATGGAGAAAATAAAGGCTTTGGTGCCCAAATAAAATATTTTTTTAATCCAGATTTTTCTGAAATAAAAGACCTTAAAAAAGATACCATTTTATTAAAAGTATATGATAAGGAAAGGCTTATTAGAACTTTAAAAATAAAATTTCCAGACAAAAAAGGATTTCATAAAATTAGTTGGAATATGGATGAAAAAGGTCCAAAATATCCAAAACGAAAAATTAGAAAAAATAATAGTGAAGGGTCTGGGACCCAAGTAAAACCAGGCGAGTACAAGTTAATCATGGAAGTTGGAGACATTAATGATGAAACTTTTATAATTGTTAAATCAGATCCAAGATTATCTATTTCTAAGAAAGCAATTGAGAATTCATATAAAACATCAAAAACTTTAGAAAAATACATCAAAATTATTGACAAGGCATCAAATCAGCTTGCTAAAAGTATTTTGATTGCTAAAGATTTTGAAAATATTTTAATTAAAAATGATTCTTTATCATTTAAAACTCAAATTGAGTCATCTAAGGAAGTGATCAAAAAAATTAATGTTATTCAGGATTTGTTCTTTGGTAAAGTTGATAAAAGACAAGGTATTATTAGAAGTACAAAAGAAACTGTTTTATCTAGAATAAGAAAAGCTTATTATTACTCAAGTTCTAGACCAAACGGAACAACTAAGACTGAAGAAATTTTAACAACTCAGGCAGAAAATGAATTAAAATCTGCTTTAGATAAGGTAAATATGTTTTTCAATGAAGAATGGAAACAATATCAATTAAAAATGGAGAAAATATCAATTTCTCCTTTTACACCATCTGAAAAATTCAATATTAATAATTAAACACATTTAAAATGAAAAAATATTTAATACTTCTAATCTCATTATTGCTGTCATATAGTTGTAATCAAACAAAAAAGAAAAGTGAATCAATACATAAGTATAAAATCTCCTTGAATTCTAAAAACGATAGTGGAACATCTGGCTTAGTTACAATAAAACAGGTGAATAATGGTAAGGTTGAATTAGAAGCTCATATTATGGGTTTAAATCCAGGAAATCATGCGATTCACATCCATGAAAAAGCTGATTGCTCTTCGGCTGATGGAAAATCAGCTGGAGGACATTGGAATCCAACTTTTGAAAATCATGGATCATGGGGAAACAGCAAAGGATTTCATAGAGGAGATATTGGAAATTTTATTGCAGATGAAAATGGACATGGAATGATGAAATTCGCTACTGATCTTTGGTGCTTAAACTGTGATGATCCAATTAAAAATATAATAGGAAAATCTATTATCATTCATGATGGAGAAGATGATCTTACGTCTCAACCATCAGGAGCAGCAGGAGCTAGAGTTTCTTGTGCAGGAATTATTAATGATTTTTAAAAGCTAGAAAGTTCTATTTTTATTTAATTTTTCTTGAACCTCTAACTCTTTAATTGACATTACTTTTAAAAAAGATGAATGTTGTTCAATTGCATATTCTACTTTCTCAATAATTTCGTCAATAGATTCATTATTATAATCTATATCCAAGGCCTTCTTGATATGCATTGTCTGGAGAATATCTCTTTTTTTAATCATTATGCCCTTTTTATCAAATGATCGTCTAAAACCATCAATAACAATAGGAATCACAACAGGTTTATATCTTTTGATGATATGAGCAGTGCCTTTTCTGATAGGCTTGAAAGGTTTTGTTGTTCCTTGTGGAAAGGTTACAACCCAGCCATCATCTAAAGCTCTTCCAATATTTGAAATATCAGAAAACTTAACCTTTCTGTTAATTTCTTTCCCTTTTTCGCGCCATGTTCTTTCAATAGAAACTGAACCTGCATAAGCTAATATTCTAGACAATAAGCTAGATTTCATGGTTTCTTTTGCAGCAACATAATAAACATTTAGTTTTGGATTCCATATATAACCTACATTTTTTATAGAATCTGTTCTACCTCTTAAACATGCATTAAAAACATGAAACATTGCTACTACATCAGCAAAGTAAGTTTGATGATTAGAAACAAATAAAACATTTTTATCTGGTAGATTTTTAATGATTTCAGATCCTTCAATTTTTAAATTATTAAATCCCCTATATCTTCTATGGGTCATTATTCCCAGATATCTAATCAACCATTTCTTTAAAATTAGATAATGTCCAAAAGAATTTTTTTTAAAAAAAAGCATAAGTTTTTTATAACTAGAATTGTTGAAAAATTAAAAATGAATTTTTTTTAATAAAAACTTGAATTCTGATAATATCATTGCTGTTGCACCCCAAACAATATTATCTCTAAAATTATAAGCTGGAACGCCTATTTCATTCATGTATTTATCAGAAATATCAATTTTAATTTTTGATGAATCATCTAATAGTAAATCAAAAGATACATCAAAAACTTTTTTAACTTCATTTTTATCAATTTTAAACTCTGGAAAATGGTTGTAAATCGCAATAAAAGGGTAGACTATAAAGTTACTTGGAGGAATATAAATTGATGACAAGGCCTTTACGTAATTCATGTCATGTGCATCTAGCCCTACCTCTTCTTCAGTCTCTCTTATTGAAGTTTTCCAATTTGATTTATCAAATGATTCTTTTTTGCCTCCGGGCAAACATATTTGACCAGAATGAACACCCTTATCTATTGGTCTTTGCATTAACACAAAGCAGGCCTCACCAGTCTTGTCTTTATAAACACATATTAAAACACTAGCTATTAAAGCATTTGATTTGTAACTTTTATATTTCTTAATAAGCTTTAATCTCTCAGATGAGGACATTTCAATTTGAGCATCATTACCCGGTAACGATATTTCTTTTAATTTTGGAATTGCATTTTGAAATATCGAAAACTTCATGAAAAGAATTTTATTATTAATAGTTTTTATTTTTTCTAGTTGTGAGACTATAAAAAAAAATAAGCCTTTATTGAAAAACCCGGAAACAAAAACTATAACAAATATAAAACAGATTGATAGTTTTATAAAGTTAAATGAGAAAAATGCAATACCATTTTTATATGAGTACTCAAAGAAAAATTTAGAAGACAAAGTGAAAATATCTACCGAATATGGTGATATAGTCATTCTTTTATATAAAAACACGAACATTCACCGTTCAAATTTTATTTTTTTAATAAAGAAAAAATATTTTGACGGTACAATTTTTCATAGAGTTGTTCCTGATTTTATAATTCAGGGAGGAAATTCAGATGACTCAAAAATATTACTAAAAAGGAGACAAATAGGTAGATATTTACTTCCTCCAGACACAAGAAAAGGAAACAAACATCATAGAGGAGTAATATCAATGCCTAGTAGTGAAATTGACAATCCACATAAATTAGCATCACCATTTGAGTTTTTCATAGTTCAACAAAATTCAGGAGCATATCATCTTGACAAAGACTATACAGCCTTTGGGAGAGTAATAAAAGGCATGGATGTAGTTGACAAAATAAATAATGAAAAAACTGATGACAGAGAAACACCACATAAAAATATATATATAAAAGCTATAGTTGTTGATTAAATAGATTTTTCTTATTAAATTTAGTTTTTTAATAGAATATACTAATGACACTCACTCAACTTCAATATACACTTGCTGTAGCAAAATATGGTAATTTCACATTAGCTGCGGATAAATCCAATGTAACTCAACCTACTCTTAGCATGCAAGTTCAAAAATTAGAAGAAGAACTTGGTGCTATAATCTTTAATCGAAACACAAAACCAATAGCATTAACTGCTGTTGGGGAAAAAATAATTAAACAAGCAAAAAATATAATTGAAGAATCTCAAAAAATGAGATATTTAATTGATCAAGAAAAAGGAGTTGTAGAAGGTGAATTCAGGTTAGGTATTATTCCAACAGTAATGCCAACATTACTTCCACTTTTTTTAAATACTTTTCTGAAAAAATTTCCTAAAGTACGATTGAAAATTGAAGAATTAAATACTAAAAATTTTACTGAACAAATATTAGATGGCAGAATAGATGCTGGAATTGGAGCAACACCATTAAATAATTTCAAATTAATAGAAAACCCTCTATACTATGAACCATTTGTGGGGTATGTACCAGAAAATCACCCATTATATAAAAATAAAAAGTTACAAATAAACGATTTAGAAAGTAGTAAAATTTTAATCTTAGAAGATGGTCATTGTTTTAGAAATCAAATGATTAATCTATGTGGCATAAATCTTATTGATTATAAGTTTAGTATTAAAAGTGGGAGTTTTGAAACAATGATAAATTTAGCTGATGAAGGTCTTGGAATGACTTTACTGCCTTACATGCACACACAATCTTTATCTAGTGAAAAACAAAAAAATCTAAGGTATTTTGAAGACCCAGCACCAGCAAGAGAAATTAGCCTAATATATTCAAAAGCTAAACTAAAACTACCTATTGCTTTTGCATTAAATAAGGTTATTGATGGAATAATCAGAGGAACTATTCAGTTTGAAAATGTAAAAATAATAGCACCTAAATAAATATTTTTTTATTTTTAAAGAGGTCACAAAACAAATTATTAAATAACTTGTGAAGAACGTAATTAACGTTATATTTGCCCCATTATTTTTCGGGGTGTAGCGTAGCCCGGTCATCGCGCCTGCTTTGGGAGCAGGAGGTCGCAGGTTCGAATCCTGCCACCCCGACTAAGA
>NZ_CEXPNT010000026.1:0-16283 GCF_982709265.1 Candidatus Marivariicella framensis
AAACTATCGGGAGTAAAAGTAGAAGAAGTAACTTTTTCATAGTATTAAATGTAAGGAATTAAAAATACCTGATTTAAAAGAAGAAGATATTGCAGACTATTATTTAGGAGATTAAATATTGTAAGAAGTCACATATCTTCTGTGGTTACCCAATCTTCCTATCGTAACTTTATACTGATACTTTAGATCTAAAATTCTTAGATTGGTAAATATCATGAACCTTAGTTTAAAGTTAGATTCATTTAAACCTTGCAAAGTATGCTTTATTCTAATCCTAGGATAGATAATTGTTCTTCTCTAGGTTTCAACATAAAATCGTCAAATTCAGTATAAAAACTATCTAAAGGCATTCCAAAATATTCCTCAAATGCATAAATATATCCCTCGCCAATATGTTCCCTTTCTAATTCTGCTATGTTCCTGTAATACTCAATCATTGAATTATTTAAATCAGTAAAGCCCTTACTAATTAAGTATATATGTGCTAGTCCACCTCCTGAATATGCATATGCGAATTCTCTTGATGTGCCCGTTAGATTTTCAGAAGATTCTACTTTCTGAATCGAATATCTAGTCTCGTAATCCCTCAAAGAAACTATATCCCCTCTCGATGCAGCGTCAGAAATAACACTTCTGGCTTCATCCAAATAATTTATCCAATTTTCATTATAGTTTACCCATCCTTTTAAAGATGAGTACCAAACGCCTGCAAACTCAGCTCCCCCCTCTTCAAGCCATACGGGTCCAACTAAATTTACTCCCTCGTTGTCATCAACATTTCTAAATTGTGTCATGTTGATACCAAAATTCTCAGTTTCTTCGAAATAAAACTTATGAGAATTTTGGTGGACGTGAAAAAATTCATGGTAAGCAACCTTATAACCTGTACCATTTTGTTGTTCATCACTCCAGAAAATTTCAGAAAGTTTAAATTCTCCACCATTATGTAATACATATTGTGTAACCGTTGCAGCAGCCATTTGTTGAAGATCAAAACAGCTTGAATCGTCTGTAAAGGGTGAGTAGTCTGAGCAAATAGTTTCTATATCTGAATTTTGAGTATGGAATATCCAAGCATTTACTGGGACAATTTGACCCAGTTTTTCTTTCGCGTCAGACAAAACAGCATTGACCAAATCTACTCCAAAAGTAGTAACCCCGTTATAGGCATTAACACAGGAATTTTGGTCTGTCCCATCCGATTGCCATCCGTATGTGTAATAAGAATAATCACCATTGACATAATCTGCATCAGGCTTACTTGAGTAAGAAACTTCTTTACAATTTGTACCTAAATAAGTTGAACTCACTGATGGTTGTGCTTCAAAAACCGCATTAAAACTTTTAGCTTGGGTAACATCTACCTCTATAGGGTTTTCTACTCCAATATAGTCTCCAGTCCATCCATTAAAACTCCATCCATCTGATGGCACAGCAGTTAATCTTACCACACTTCCAGAATTATAATCTGCAGTTCTTCCAGAAGAAACCAAAACCTCTGTAACCGTTCCCTCTCCTTCAGTAGAAGTTGATAAAGTATATGTTACCTTTTCAAATGATGCGGTAATAGTTTGGTTTGAGTTCATCGTTACACTCAAAGGATTATCAGTAGAACCGTTAGACCATCCTGAAAAAACATACTCTGAATTAGCTGTAGCCGTAATGCTTACTGATTCTCCAGAGGTATAAGTGCCTCCTGTTGAACTAACAGCTCCACCATCTCCCGCACTAACGGTGAGAGTATAATTTACAACAGGCGGAGGAGTTGTAGTGGTTGGAGGTGGTGTTGTAGCTTCACTTTCACTATCTGAAGAACAATAAACAAGTGGAACAAACAGTAAAACAAGAAGTAGCTTTTTCATAGTGTTAAATTTTATTCAAAAATATCTCAATTTTATGAATATTGCATATACTTGTAATATGAAATAACTTTTTTTAATTTGTCCCGAAACTTGTCCCTGATTAGTTTGTGAAAAGTCTACAATGTTTTTTTAATTTACTTATATTAGATATTATGAACAAAAATTAGATAATGAGAAAAATATCTTTGACTTTACTTGCTCTTTTATTTATAGCTTGTAGTAAACCAAAAAAGATTTCCGAGGAAGAAGTAATGAAAACATTTAATGAGTTTTTTTATTTTCTGGATAATGATGTAGAAAAAATTAGAGACTACCTGACTGATGATTATATGATATTTGAAGTTAGCAGAAAATGGAACACTGATGAATTCATTCAATTTGTTAAAGGTTTTGGAGAATTTAAGTCAAAAAGAGAGTTCAAAAATTTAGTTATAGATACAGATATTAATTCTGCTCACATTAGTTTAGAACACATAGGAGAGTTTGAGTTAGAGACCCCAACACCTGACGGAAAAACCTTTTTATCTTATGAGTGGCTTGAAAGTGCATACCTAGTCAAAAAAGATGGAAAATTAAAATTCAAATTTTACTTTTCTGAGCAGATAAATGACTAGATATGAATAATTTAAAAAGTTTTTTTCTAGCCTATTCTGCTGCATTATGTTTAGTTATAGTTTTAGCTGGATGTAATACTAAAGAGGCTACAATCTTTGAGGTTACTTACGACTCCGCATTAGGATTAGAAGGTTATGATGGTCGTCTTTTATTAATGATCACTAAAGATTCACTTAAAGAGCCACGCTTTCAAATTAACGATTCAAATGAAACAGGAATAATCATTGGAAAAAATGTTCAACAGTGGACACCAGGCCAAAAAGAATTATTTAATTCTTCTGCACAGGCTTACCCAATTGAAAATTTAAACCAACTCAAATCAGGAACTTATTTTGTTCAAGCCTTACTCCATAAATACGACACTTTTAATCTGTCAAGCGGGCATACTGTTCAACTTCCTATGGATCAAGGAGAAGGTCAACACTGGAATACCAGTCCAAAGAACATTTATAGTAAGCCCATTAAAATAGAGTTTGATAAAAACAGTAAGAGACCTTTTGAAATTGTAATAACTGAAGAAATTCCTCCAATAGAACCTGTTGAAGATTCTAAATACATAAAACATGTTAAAATCAAAAGTGAACTTCTCTCAAATTTTTGGGGAACACCAATGTATCTTCAAGCCAATGTTTTAGTTCCACAAGGATTTAATAAAGAAAGTAAAACCCAATATCCATTAATGGTTTTTCATGGGCATTTCCCCAAAACAATTGGAGGGTTTCGAACTACCCCTCCTACTGCTCCTGAAAAAGATACAATTTTCAGTAGTAGGTTTGGAATTACAGGTTATAAATACATACAAGAAAAAGAAGCATACGATTTCTACAAAAATTGGGTGTCGGATGATTTTCCTAGGTTTCTTGTGATAGAAATCCAACACCAAAACCCCTACTACGATGATTCCTATGCGGTAAATTCTGCAAACCTTGGTCCTTATGGTGATGCAATCACTTACGAACTTATCCCACAAATTGAAAAAATGTTCAACGGTGTTGGAGAAGGCTGGGGTCGATTTTTATATGGGGGATCAACTGGCGGATGGGAAGCATTAGCTGTTCAAGTTTTTTATCCTAAACAGTACAACGGTTGCTTTGCTGCCTGTCCAGATCCAATTGATTTTAGAGCCTATACTGTTGTTGATATTTATAAAGATAAAAATGCTTACTACAAAAGCGGAACTTTTAGGAAGATTCTTCGCCCTGGAATGAGAGATGGAAAAGGACATATCAAAACACAATTAATCGATATGAACAGAAGAGAATTTATATTAGGAGATAAAGGTAGATCTGGTGACCAATGGGATATCTGGCAAGCAGTTTATTCGCCGGTTGGAAAAGATGGATATCCTATGCCTATATGGGACAAACTTACAGGTGAAATAGATCATGATGTAGCAAATTACTGGAAGGAAAATTACGACCTAAGTTATATCATGCAGCGGGATTGGGATAAAATTGGAAAGGATCTGGAAGGAAAAATAAATATCTACTGTGGCGACATGGATAATTATTATCTAAACAATGCAGTTGTGCTCACTGAAGAATTTTTAGAATCTACAAAAAACCCCTATTATGGTGGTGAAGTTGATTATGGTAATAATGCTGAACATTGCTGGAATGGAGATCAAGAAAATCCAAATTATATTTCACGTCTTCGTTACAACACTATGTATCTTGATAAGATAAAAGGCCGATTGAAAAAAACGGCTCCTAGAAACCATAAACTCAAAAACTGGGGCTTTTAAAATTATTAATTATTTCTATCTACTTTTAATATTAAAACGGCTGAAACTAAAACAACCCTCCAGAACTTCCCCCATCAACTTTAATTGAAGTCCCGTTTGTTGCGGAAGAACGCGGACTGGCTATATATGTAATCGTGTGGGCTACTTCATCCACTTTTGCAAAACGCTGAAGCAATGAGGTCGTTCTAACTTCTGTGAAAAAAGCATTTTCTATTTGACCTTTTGTCTTCTGTTCCTTTTGTGCGGCAGCTTCTAAAAATTGTTCAGCTCCTTCGGACAAAGTAGAACCAGGAATCACTGAATTTACAGTGACATTGGTTCCTTTTGTTAATTGAGCTAGACCGCGAGAAACTGCTAAAATAGCGGCTTTGGTCATGCTGTATGCAATTAAATCAGGAGGGGTTAGGCTAGCACACTCGCTGGAAATAAACAAAATCCGTCCCCAATTATTGGCCAACATACTCGGCAGGATGCTTTTCGATAATCGGACCCCACTCATCACATTTACTTCAAACTGACGATACCATTCCGCATCATCTGTTTTAAAAAAAGAGCCGGAAGAATACACACCAACATTATTAATTAGGATATCTATTTTGGGTAGGTTTTCTAAGAGATTGTTCACTTCATTTAGTATGCTGAAGTCAGCAGCTATACCAGAAATCGCTTCTTCAGGGAACTCTTGTTCTAAGCGTTTAATAGCAGACTCTACTGTTGCGGAGGTTCGGCCATTCAGGATGACGCTAGCGCCTTCGCTGAGCAACGCTTTTGCAGTTGAAAACCCAATTCCGGCTGTTGATCCTGTAATAAAAACCGTTTTCCCTTTTAATTCTAAATCCATTCTCTATATGTTGTTTTCTAATTTGCAATACCCCAAGGACTAAACAGTGTCCAAATCATCAATACTAGTCCAATTAATAGTACTGTTAAGGTCATATCCGTTGACCATATAAATTTAGGTCTAAGGCTCCTCGATTTAAAGGTAACTAATTCTAGTTTTTCTAATGGCTGAGGTGGTGTCAGTTTACTAACAAGCATTAAAACTGAAGCACAGAAGAGGAATAAAAATAAGGCAAAATGCAAAAAGTTTACGCCTATAAAAAGCCCTAAAAGTGAATCTTCCGCAACAACTAGACTTCCTTCATTATAAAGAAATTCTGCTACTAATCTAAAAATTCCTAGGATAAAACCTAACCACAATGATACGATTGCACCTTTTGCGTTAATCCATTTATAGAACAATCCAAAAAGAAAAACAGCAGCAATTGGAGGAGATATATATGCCTGAATACTTTGTAGGTAGTGAAAAATTCCCCCACCCATTAATGATTTCATAAAGGGTATCCATCCCAAACTAACAACCACTAAAATAACGGTAGCAAATTGTCCAAAACGAACCAAATCTTTTTGGGATGCCTTTGGCTTATATTTCAAATAGAAATCGATCGTTAAGAGTGTTGAGCTAGAATTAAATGCTGAAGAAAGTGAGCTCATTAAAGCAGCTAGTAATCCCGCAATCGCAAGTCCCTTTAATCCTGTAGGTAAAAATTGGTTAATCATAGCGGGAAGTGCTTGATCTGCATTTTCAATTGAAAAATCAATTGCTCCTTCTTGTAAAAGCGCATAAGCAATTACCCCCGGAATAAAGAAGATGAATACCGGTAGTAATTTTAAATACCCCGCAAACAAGGCTCCTTTCCTTGCATTGTTTTCGTCTTTAGAGGAAAGTACTCGCTGAACAATGTATTGATCCGTACACCAATACCAAACCCCTAAAATAGGTGCTCCAAACAGCATTCCTGTCCATGGATATTCCGTGTCAGCCATGGGTCGCCATAGGTTAAAAAACTGTTCTCGGGGTGGATTTCCTTCTACTGCAGAGGCTTCGGTAAGTATGGTTAATAAATTATCCCATCCTCCAAGTGCGTAAAGTCCAAATCCTGTAACACTCATGGTTCCCAAAAGCAGAATAAACGCTTGAACCATATCCGTATAAATCACAGCTTTTAATCCCCCTAAAACGGTATAAAACCCAGTTGCAACAACGGTAATAATTGCACCGGTCCAGAAAGAAATTCCGATCGTTTCGAATACCAATGCACCGGCAAAGATGATTAAAGAAATCTTTGTAATTACATAGGCCAAAATCGAAATTATAGAGAGATAATTCCGACACGCTACAGAATACCGTTTCTCTAAAAATTCAGGCATCGTAAATACGCCCGCACGTAAATAAAAAGGGACAAAAACCCAGCCCAATAGTATCAATACTAAGGAAGCTATTATTTCAAAATTTGCCATAGGCATATTACCTCGAGCTCCTGCACCCGAAACTCCCAGGATAATTTCAGATCCAATGTTTGAGGCAAAAAGAGATGCTCCAATAACCAGCCATCCAGAGTTCTTTCCTGCTAAAAAATAATCAACTGCCCGCCCTGACTCGCTTTTACTTTTTGAAGCCCAATGGGCTATCCATAGAATAATTCCAAAATAAATTAGTATAATAAAAATGTCTAATAAACTTAATGATGTTAGCATGTAATACTGTTTTATGTCGTTCTATTCTTTCTTTTACCAGTTGTTTAGTCCCAATAATTTTTTACCCAACTCGGACAGTTCAGCCGTTTCATGTTTTTTCTGCTCCCAACTTCTCGGATCACCAGGAAATGCAAAACCTTCTGGGGCAATTCTTTTTTTCCAAGAGTTTACTCTCCAATCTTTGAGTTTCTGATTCTCTTCTTCTGCGGGCATCATCGAAATATACTGTGCGATTCTGACTTTATCCCCCGATCGGTTGGGACGGATTCCGTGGGGTTCTGTACTGTTAAAAATTAATAGGTCTCCTGCTTCCATTACTACTTTTACAAGCTTATCCTTTAACTTCTCCAAATTGGGTTTAAAACGGTCCCTGTCTTCTGGTTGGGTTAGCTTCCAAGTATTATAGTTTCGGTACAGCCACGGGATACATTGAAAACCACCCATGTTTGGGTCCATCTGATCGGCAAGTGCAATAACACCCTGTACGTTTTGTGGTCTGGTTTCAGGATCATAATCCCAATGAATGAAGCCTTCTTTTTCTTCGCCGGGTCGTTGCGGAAAATTTAAGTTTACCCGATCAATTGTTACCCATAATTTTTCGGTACCCCATACATCTACAAAGGCATCGTATACTTTTTGCATCTGACGATTATTCCAAAGGGTTTGATGATTGTAGGCCTCAACCATTCCGGTTCCTGCCAATTCTTTCATTTTCATTTCAGCCCGCGGATTCGCATACCAGGTCGATGGGTCGTTCGGATCTTTCTCGTCAAATTCCCATAAAAAATCTGCAGTAGCTTTTGCTTGGTCTTTAGGAATTGCATTCTTTATTACGATATATCCATTGTGCATCCAAAATTGCCAATCCTCTTCCGACAGAACCCTTAATGCCTTTCCGTTCGAACGGTCGTTTAGCTTTTGATCACTACTAGTAGATACGGATGGGTTCCCCGGAATTTCTTCATGGGCTTTATTGGCCATTGTTGTTTTTACTTCTTTCTTCATAATACTGCCTTTAAGTTAATTTGGAAATATATAATTCAAATCTATACGTATAAATACAAGGCTACAACCTTGATATTGATTGTAATTTGAACTATATTGATCATATTGATTATATTAAGTGTGATAAATGACAATTTAATGAAAATTCAACTCGAAAATATTCAACCCGATGACAAGAGTTCGTTTCGGTTATTACACGATCCAAAACTGAATGACTTGTTTTTTTGGCATTTTCACCCAGAATATGAATTGGTCTATATCGAAGGAGCAGATGGGACTCGACATGTTGGGAAGCATCGTTCCAATTACCAGCAAAGCGATTTGGTGTTGATTGGGTCGAACATTCCACATTTGAATTTTGACTACGGAATAAAGACTGCTTACAGAAAAGAGGTTCTACACATAAGCCCTCCTTTTAAAGAACAAATTTTTAAGCAGGTTCGAGAGCTTTCGAGCATTTATAACTTATTCGAACAAGCACAACACGGGATTGCCTTTCATGAAAAAACAAAGAAGATTGTCGGGGAAAAAATAAAAACACTGCATTTGTTGGATGCTTTTGACCAATTCATTGCTGTTATTCAAATCTTGAAAACACTTGCTTCGTCTGAAGAGTTTGAACTTTTACACAAACAACCTGTTTACAATACCTCGGATAAAAAACAACAGCAACGCTTACAAAAGGTATACTCTTTTATTGATGAACACTACATCCGAAAAATTAAGGTCGAAGAGGTGGCGCAATTGGTTAATCTAAGCAAAGAAGCTTTTTGTCGGTACTTTAAGAAACACAGTGGAAACACTTTTACAGCCTTTTTAAACCAGTATCGAATTTCACAGTCCAAACGCTTACTCCTTACCGGAAAGAATGTAAGTGAGGCCTGTTATGGCTGTGGTTTCGAAAGTTTATCGTACTTCAACCGGACCTTCAAAAAAATAAGTGGAGAAAATCCATCAGCCTTTAAAAACAACCCTACTGCCGACGGCTAAAGAATAAATGTAAATGGTAACTCAATTTATGTATATTCGATACATGATGATTTTCTTATTTACCCTGATTGATTATGCTGCTTTTGGTTTATGGATTTTAATCAGCATAGCACTTTCCTGTTTCTCAATTCGGGTGATCAAGACGGAAATTCATGTGGGTCGGTATGTGGGTCGAATATATATAGAACATGGGAATTGATACCCACCGAGTCACAAATTACTCAGCAATGACCTCGACTCCCTATTTTCATGCAGTCCCGCTTTCTCCGCAACAAAATTCCCTAATATATTTACAAACAATATGTTAGGGTTTTTTTATTACATTTAAGTTTTATGTATTAAACACTAATAGATGAGCAATTTAAAAAAAATCTTAATTATTCCAGTAATATTTACAATAATTACTTCTTGTAAAACAAAAGATGAGAACGCGCCAATTGAAAATAGCATTACGCCCAATATCATCCTTATTGTTGCAGATGATTTAGGTTATGCAGATATTGGATGTGCAAAATTGGCTAATGACGTATTTACGCCAAATATTGATCGTATAGCATATAGTGGTGTGCGTTTTACTCAAGCATACGACAATTCTCCCATCTGTAATCAATCTAGAATTGGAATAATAACAGGAGTTTATCCTCAACGTTTAGGTTCATATTGGTATAGCGCTGATGGATTGCATGATTCTAAATATAAAACTATTCCAGAATTGTTAAAGCAAAAAGATTATCATTCAGGGTATGTTGGTAAAGTACATTATGGAGACTATGATTCAGATACTTCTAATCGTAGTTTTCCTCTTAATCATGGTTTTGATTATTATTTTGGACACACTTCTGCACGTAAGCATTATATAAATCATAAAAAAGAGATTGAAGATGCTTTTATAGAAACAAAAGAGAAGTATATGAGAAAAGGACAAACATTGCGACAAGGTTCACTTTGGGAAAATAAAAATCCTGTAGATACTATTGCGTTCTTCACCAAATTAGTGGGTGAAAAATCTAGGAAGTTTATTAATAAAAACAAAGACAATAAATTTTTTCTGCAAATTGCGTTTAACGCTGCTCATAATTTTACGCATCAACTACCTCAAGAATATTTAGATAAATTTAAACTTAAAGGATATCATGATTGGAATCCAGCAGTAGAAGAATATTATGAGTGGTATGTCAAAGGAAGATACCCAAACAATGAAGAAGGAAGAGCACACTATTTGGGGCAATTACACTACATGGATCAAGAAATTGGCAAACTTCTCGATATGCTAGAAGAAAAGAATTTACGAGAAAACACGCTTATTTTCTTTATTAGTGATAATGGAGGTTCAACTCCAATTTATGCGGACAATACACCTTTGAGAGGGTCAAAATATCTTTTGTATGAAGGAGGCATAAGAACACAGCTGTTAGTTTCTTATCCAAGAAAATATGAAAAAGGTAGAGTTTATAAAAATATGGTAAGCGCTATGGATATATTGCCATCAATATGCGAAGAGGTTAAGATCAAAATTCCAAATTATGTTGATGGAATTAGTCTTTCTCCTCTTTTACAAGGAATAAACGAAAACATTCAACACGATTATCTTTTTTGGGATACTGGTCATGAAATTGCAGTAAGGAAAGGAAATTGGAAACTACGTAAATCATTTAATGACAAGGAAGCAAAATATGAAATGGTGGAGTTAGAACTTGGTGAATTTTTAAATAACCTTGATATTGATGTGGAAGAAAGAGTAAATTTAATTTATAAAGAAGTAAAAATAGAAAAAGAGCTAAATGAATTGTATAAAAAGTGGAAAAACTACGTCACCAATAGTAAAACTGAAGAATAATTAAAATGTCTTGTTAGGCTTGGATCATAAATTGTCATCAAAAAAAGATATGCCTAATCTGGACATGTTCCCCGGACTCGATAGTTAGCGTGTGTTAGTGGTGGAGATGCAAATGAAAGTTCAGAAGTAATATAGGCAACAAATCATGTCTATTAAATTATTGTATTACTCCCAATCGCTATAGTATCTGTTATCGGATTAACCGCTAGTATATAGGGTGCATACTAAGCTTAGAATAGTTTAAATTGCAGAATAAAAGTATTAATCAGTTGAGAATAGGTTTTATTTTTAATATTTTTATAATTAAATCACAATCTATATTTAAAATGAAAAAAATATTATTATTACTTTTTATCGGTTTACTGTCTTTATCGAGCTATTCACAAGATGAAATTACTTATGAATCAGCGCTATATATTAATGATCTAGCTATTGCTGAAATTCCAAGATTTGTCAAATTACACAAAAAATTCACAGACATGTCTTTAGGAGAAAACAGAACAATGACTGGGGAATGGGTTTTTAGACATTGGTATGGCTCGGGTCACACCTTTGTAATTTATACCCAATATGCCTCTATGGACGATTTCCATAAAGATGCTGATCTTGCAAATCAAAATATTAAAGCTAAAATTGACGCAACTGAGGACGCAAGTGAAAAAGAGACTCTTATGCAAGAATGGGCAGAATATAGATCCTTTGCAAATGGACACTCGGATGAAGTTAGAGCAGCTAATTCAAAAACTGGATTTTATCAACTTGAAAACACTGATTTTGATATTCCTTTTGCTTATGTTGTTGGAAAGTATAATTCTTCTGGAAGCTGGGGAAAAATGGGAAATGCCTTTTTCGATTGGAGAATTAAGGATTCTGTAGACAGCGGGACTTCAATGTCTGGAGGTGTTTCATACCATTACATGGGTTCAAGCTCTGATGTTGAAGTTTGGCAATGTTATACCAACTTAGTTGAGTTTGCAAAATCGGTAACAGCTAAAACCACAGAATCAGAAGAAGCTATAGAGGCTAAAAAAACATTTTGGAGTTTAGTTGATGGTGCTCACGAAGACCAAATTTATGTCCACATTGGACATGTAAATCTAGAGAAAGGAATTTTTGACTTGGCTGGAAAAGATCGTTAAAAAAACGTCTATTTAAAAAAAGGCGCTTTAGCGCCTTTTTTTAATATCGATTAACAGAGTATGACATTTAAATTATTGTCAATCAAAGTTGATACCAAATAAAGGATCATTTTTAATCTTAGACTGATTTTATAAAAACACCTTTACTTTCCCATGCTTTGAGATTAATTTAATATCTTTTGAGTGTAAAATATTTACAAAACAATCAATGAATCGAAGAATTGCTTTAAAGCATGTGGGATTGATAACCGCAGGTTTAGTTATAACTCCATATGGGTGTAATATTGAGCCTGAGGTTATATATTCAAACTTGCCAATGATAAAAAAATCACAGCAACAAACAATAGGCTACTTGTCTAATATAATTTTACCTGAAGACGCAATTAATTTTCCAACTATGGAGTCTCGTCAAGAATTTATTTTAACTATGGTAAATGATTGTTATGGTACATCGAAAATAAAAAGATTTTCAAAAGGGTTTGAAATGATATCAACTGAACTTAAGGATATTGAATTTGGAAAATTTTCATTAAATGAACAAATTTCTTTTATTGACAAAAGCTATCTATCAAAAAATCCTTCTTCTTTTTTCATTGAAACTTTAAAAAAACACTCTTTACTTCACTTTGAATCTTCAGAAAATTATATGATTGATTATTTAAACTTTGAATTTATTCCTGGAAGATATTTAGGGAGTGTTTCTATTTAACTTATATGATTAAAAATAAATACGACGCGATAGTAGTTGGAGCAGGCATGTCAGGAGGTTGGGCTTCAAAAGAATTTTGTGAACAAGGGTTTAAGACATTGTTGCTTGAAAGAGGTCCAAATGTTGAACACATAAAAGACTATCCCACAACAAATATGCAGCCTTGGGAATTTAAACACCGAGGAAGATTGACTTCTAAAGATATGGAAGAAAACCCTATTGCAAGTCGTTGTTATGCTTTTCGAGAAGATGCTAAACACTTTTTTGTTAAGGACAAAGAACATAAATATGGACAAATAAAACCTTTTGATTGGATCAGAGGCTATCAAGTAGGGGGTAAATCTATAATGTGGGCAAGACAAGTTCAAAGATGGAGTAAATATGACTTTGAAGGACCAGAAAGAGATGGGTTTGCAGTAGAATGGCCGATTAATTATAATGATTTAAGTGATTGGTATACTTATGTAGAAAAATTTGTAGGAGTAAGTGGAAATAAAGATGGATTAGATACATTACCTGATGGAGATTTTTTAAAACCCTGGGAAACGAATATTGTAGAGGAATATTTTACTAAAACCATTAAAAAGCACTACAACGATCGACACGTAATTTATGGCCGTTGTGCACATCTAACTGAAAACAAGCCTATCTTTTTAAAACAAGGAAGAGGACTTTGCATGGGTAGAAATATATGTCAAAGAGGCTGTCCTTACGGCGGATACTTTAATGTAAACTCAACATTAATTCCTTGGGCAATAAAAACTGGTAATCTTGATCTTAAACCAAATTCCGTTGTTCACTCTATTTTATATGATGAGTCTAAACAAAAGGCGACAGGAGTTAGGGTTATTGATTCTAAAACTAAAAAAAGTAAGGATTATTTTGCTAATGTGATTTTCGTTACGGCATCAACTTTAAACACAAATCTTATTTTACTTAACTCAAAATCAAATCGTTTTCCTAATGGTTTTGGAAATGATAATGATTTATTAGGTAAATATATTGCATTTCACAACTATAGGGGAACTATTAGTGCTGAATATGAAGGGTTTCCTGATTTTACGACAAAAGGAAGAAAACCAACTTCTCATTATATTCCGCGATTTAGAAATGTACACAAACAAGAAACAAATTTTTTAAGGGGATATGCAGCAGGTTTTGGGGCAAGCCCACAGAGAGAAACCAATAGAGATGGCTTAGGAGAGAATTTAAAAAAACAGCTCTTAAATACACGTGAAACAGGAGTTTGGAATGTAGGGTCTCACATGATGGGTGAGACAATTCCAAAAATAACAAATCAGGTCACATTAGATTCAGAAAAAGTTGATGAATGGGGAATCCCACAATTAAATATAGATGTCGATTACGATGAAAATGATGAAAAAATGTTAAAAGATTTTTTTGATGAATTCACGGAGATGTATTCTAAAGCCGGTTTTATTAATATCAAAACTAATGATAATAATAGAACTCCTGGAAATGACATTCATGAAATGGGTGGAGTTAGAATGGGGAAAGATCCTAAAACTTCATTACTTAATCGATGGAATCAATTACATAACTGTAAAAATGTTTATGTAACTGATGGAGCGTGCATGACTTCTACCTCAACACAAAATCCATCCCTAACCTTCATGGCTATTTCAGCTAGAGCAGCAAATCATGCAATTCAAGAATTAAAAAAAAGTAATCTATAAATATCATTTTAATATAGTTTTAATTGTGTTGTAAAAGAAAACGCCACTAAAGTTAATTAGTGACGTTTTAATCAAAGAAGTGCTATTTTTTAATAGCTGATTGTAATTAGATTACATATTAAACTTAAGTAATTCAACTAATACACGATACCTAAAACCATCTGGATCGTATTCATTCATTTTAGATTTAGATAAAATACTTCCGTCATAGTCAGTAGGAGAAAGCGCTAGCATTGCAGACTCTAGTGAGGTGTAATGATCCCAAGAAAAAACACTTGATTCGTTCATTCCTTGAGGATAGACTCGAGCAGCAACACCCCAACCAGCAAAACCATTCTTATTGATTCTTTTTTCAAAATATGGTTTCCATAACTTTGAGTTTTCTTCAAGAAATCCAGACATATTCTTTGGTTTAGCGTAATTCCAAACGGCATATTTAAACTCTTCAGTAGGGATGTTATCAACTACTTTATAAGTTTGCATCATCATTGTTTTTGACAAATCATTAGTTGATATCAGACTCGGATCTATTCCTAAAACGGCTTCAGCATTTCCCCAAACTTCAATTGGTGCGTCTGCCATTTGCTTGAAATCTTTATAAATATTTACAAAAGCGTGAGTAGGTTTTGTCTCATCCTCAATAAATGCAGAATTTACGAGTCTAAAGAATGCCCAGCCCACCTGTTTGCCATTTTTAATAGCGTTATCAGATACTTTTGACCAATGATTTAATTCTTTTGATTCAAATTCTGAAAAATCTTCATTTTCTACTTGAACGTAAGTAATTTGAATAATATTTTGAGGAAGTTTTTTTCCAGTCTGGCCAAAAATAACTGTTGAAATAAACAGACTAGAAATTAAAATTAGTTTTTTCATTTTTATTGATTTATGAGTTAATTGTTGTTTAAAAGTAAGGAATTAAAAATACTTGCCTTGTCAGCAATTTTTATAAGCTTGAAAGAAATAGCTTTTATTCAAATAATTTAATCCAGTCAGCTTCTCCAGCAATGTAGGCAAACGAATATGGATTTCCTGTACTAAGCAAATTTTGATAATATGTTTTAGCTTTTAAAGTATCCTTTTTTTTATATACATACCAGTTGGCTAAGCTATATAAAGCGACTTCATCAATTACGATTTCAGACTCTTTAAGCACTCCCTTGTAAAATAAACACGATTGATGATAGCTCATGTTTTCTATTATGTCCATGTTTTGGTGAACTTCATTAATAACAGTATTGGATTCTTCAATTTTATTTACTCTTCTGTTGATCATATATAACCAATGACCACCTGAAACAATATTATCATCGTATTTATGAGTAACACTTCTATTGTTGAATGCTTTGAGAGCATTGTTCATATCGTTTTTAAGATAATATGCCAGACCAAGATGATACCATATATTACCGTGAAGTGTACTTAGAGGAATATTTTTTGCATTTGGCAAACCATCAGGTTCTATTTGATCTGTTTTCTCATCAATCAATTGTACTGCTTTTTCAAAATCACTGATTGCATTATCATATTGACGGGTAGAAATGTATCTATGACCACGGTGACGATAAAAACGAGCATCATTAGGATGGTTTTTTATTCCTAAAGTAAAGAGTTTAATAGCTTCTTTATAGTACCCCATATAGGCTGTTCTACGTCCATACCAAATTAGAGCTTCAGCATTATTTTGATTATCAAAATAGGTGATTTGTGCTGATTTAAATTGGTCAAATGTTTTTCCTTTCTTTATTTCAGGACTGCTTAGTGTATCTCCTAATAGTGTTATTGTTTCTATGGTTTGAGTAGGATTAATATGATTTTTTGAATTTTGATAAGAATCACAAGAAAATAAAGCAAGAGAGATATATAATAGATAAAAGTATTTCATAGGTATTTAAAAGAAACAATCTACAACTATCTAATAAACATTCAAAAGGAGAGTGGCGTTGTTGAAATAAATAAAAAACCCCTATAAATTTATAGGGGTAGAATAATGTTACATTATTGTTTAATTTGTTGGGATAGGTGAGCTTAATTCGGAAAGAAATCTAGTTAATTCTGTTGAGTTCCCCCACATCTCTAAACTTCCATTGAATAAATCCCAGTCAGTCTTCCAAGAACCAGAACCATATATTTCATTATATTTATTA
>NZ_CEXPNT010000026.1:16383-18833 GCF_982709265.1 Candidatus Marivariicella framensis
ATTTATTATATTTAATGATGTTCGATTTTTTCAAATATTGTGATTTAAATTATACTGAATATTGGCTTGTTACACGTCTTTACATTGCTGCATTTATTCCAATAGTTTTGTCAATATATTACATAATTAAAAGCAAGGTCTCATCTAGAGTTACACTGACTTTAATTAGTGCTTTTTTAATAGTCTCTCTTGGTTGGGAAATATGGCTTACTTATGGATTAGGAGGAGGACTTTCGGTTGATGAAAGAAGAAGTACTGCTCTAAATTGCGCGATACCAATTAACATAAATTGGTTATTAAACTCATTAGCAGATGTGCTGATCGTTTGGATAGGATTGTTTTTAGTAAAATTTTTATATAGAAATAAAAAATCACCTTTTTTAAAATGGAACTGGGGAGCTTTTACAATTTTTCTTTTGTGGTTTGTTATTCAAAATATTTATATTGAAGCATTCTTTTATAATCTTCAATTAGGCTCTAATGGTGATCTCTCATGGGCTCCATTGCATCCACTAGGATCTTCGTTCAATCCTACTCTTTTTAAAATAGCCGGAAGACCAATTACATTACAAGCGCAATCAAGTTGGGTGTTAATGACTCCAATAATTTATTTGATATCTATTTACTTTAGTAGAAAAGAATTAAAAAATTTATTCTAAATAAGTGCCCCTACTAGCAATACAGATAAATCATTCCATGGTCAATAATAACGCCATTAAATTAATTCCATACCATAAATTTCCTAATCTTAGATTTTCATTTGCAGCATGTTGGTTATTATCGTGATTGACCATATTCACTGATATTCCAGGCTTATCTAAAACCTCCCAAATAATTTGATAAATTCTATTTGACCCTCCCGAACTTGAAAGCAATACAATATTAGGGTTTATATGTTTTTTTACTGCTTCGATTATTGGTCTGACAGTCGGATCATCCATATTAATTTTTCCAGCAGGAAACCCATTAGGGTTTCGTTTAACTTTTACAATTTTTGGGTAGGTATTTCTAGTTTTTTCATCTGGGTCTTTATAGGTTATATGCCAACCCTGACTTTTAATATGCTTCTCAACTAGATCAATCATTTTTTCAGGATCATTTCCTTTAACTAATCTCATCCCTAGAGTTGCAGTGGCTATTGACGGAATTACATTTCTAGATTTTTCACCAACGTTTCCACTTGAAAGACCTCTTATTGTTAGGCTTGGCATTAAAACTCTTTCAAATAGATTTTGATTATTTCCCTCAGTAAATGATAACCCCAATTCTCTTTTAAGGTGCTCATCAATGTTAGGTATATTATTAATCTGTTCCCTTTCATATTCTGAAATAGGTATAACTGAATCATAAAATCCATCTATTAAAACAGTTCCATCTTCAGATTTCATGCTTGTTAGAAGTCTTGCAATCATTTGACCTGGAACAGGTGCCCAATTACCATAGTGTCCACTATGCAATGAAGCATTTGCTCCAAAAACTGTTAATTCTAAACTTGTGACTCCCCTACCCCCAAATTTAAACTGTGGTTGTCCCGTTTGGAAAATTGCACCGTCATTTAATAGCCATACATCAATATCATCAAATAATTCAGAATATTTTTCAAGATACTTCATGACATTTGGAGAGCTAGACTCTTCCTCTCCATCAAAAAATAATTTTATGTTTGAAGAAAAAGGTATGTCTGAGTTATTTAAAGCATCAATTGCAGACCATAATGTTAGAAATGGTGCTTTATCATCACTAGCAGATCGTGCATAAACTCTCCATTCTTTACCTATTTTTTCTCCTGATTTTGGAAAATCAATTTTTTTCCCACCTTTATTCATTGCATTATCATATAGAGTTGGGTTAAAAGGCTCATGTTTCCATGCTTCAGGATCTACAGGCTGACCATCATAGTGAATGTAAAAACAATACGTTCTTTTAGCCCCTGGAACTTTTCTCTCTCCATAAACAATTGGCGGGGCATCAGGTAATTTTAATAATTGCATTTCAAAGCCGCGCTTTGAAAAACCATTTTTTAAAAACTCTGCATTTTTATTAATATCAATAATATTTGATGCATGGTTAGGTAATTTTAAAAATTGCGCATATTCATGAATCATATCTGCTCCATTTTCTTCGATCCATTGTGTTGAAGCATTAATAGCTTTATTTTGACTAAAAAGAGTGATTGGCAGGATTAAAAAAAGAAGAAGTTTTTTCATTGTGTCGGTTTATCTTAAATGTAAGCAAATTTAAAATGACTGAATTAATGAAAATGATAGACCTATAGTTAGGTTGATCAGAATAGCAATAACCTTTGACACCATTAATGCTTATGTAAACCTGAGTGTCTTCTCCATAAACAAACAGTTGAAGAGCTCCACTAGAATTAAAATACTTAATCATAAAGATCTAACAACAACGCAAAGATATTTAGCTAAACTATTAGGTAATGATTACTTTGA
>NZ_CEXPNT010000027.1:0-18640 GCF_982709265.1 Candidatus Marivariicella framensis
GACTACATATTCTACAATAATTTGACCTAAATTCCAAGATGGCACATAGTAATTGTAAGGAGTATATTCAAGAATTTCTTTAAATATTCGGTTTTGTAGAACAGAAGAATTTCCAGTTATAACAGTTAGTGAAAATGATCCTTGATTTTTTTTTTGATCAAGTTCATCTCGAACCATCTCCATAGCTTCCTTGTGACGAATTCCATGAAGATCTATCTTATCGAAACCCTTTGATGAATTGAACATTATATTTTTTATTACAAATATAATGGGGTATTAATTAAATTAGCATTTTTAAATCTAATTATGAATACTGAAAAAATTAATTGGCAATTTGTTTCTGTTTTAAACTTTCTCACAATAATTTATTTAAGTTTTTTTATTATGCCAGGCAGTGATGAATTTTCTCCAATCATTCCTCACCTAGATAAAATCGGACATTTTATTCTTTATGGTTTTCAGGCTGTAAGTTTATCCATGTATTTTAGAAAATATTTTTTTGAAAATCCAAATACTATTGTTTTTACAATTTGTTTAATTGTTGGTGTAATTATTGAGTTTTCACAACCAGTTTTAACCAATAATCGTGTTTTTGATTTTTTAGATATAATAGCTAATTTATCCGGAGTATTGACAAGTCTAATTATATTGAAACTTTTAATTAAGAAAAGAGACAAATGAGAAACTTAAAATACATTTTTGTGATTAAAGGAATCCATTCGCTGAGGGTATTCTAGATATTTTTCGAACTTAATTTTATAGATTTTAACTGATTCATTCCTTCTACAAAAATAGTCCAAACAATAAATATTTCATTATTGATTATTTCTAACTGAGGGACTCCTGTATTTCTTCCTCCATCAATTTTAGATATTGTAATTGGCTGCGAAATCCTTCTGTTTACTGAAACTTTTTTAATTCTTAAATAGGTTCCAGCATCGTCAACCTCCATATAACTAACTATTGCCTCATCATCATTTAGAAAAGCAATATCCACTCTTCCTATGGCATTAACATCATTAATTTTTATTGGTTTATCAAATGAAGCTCCATTATTTTTTGAAAATGAAACGTTAACCAAAGGATTGCCATTAGATGCAGTAAACCATGCGATAGCAAGATTTTTTGAGTTAGAAGCAACTTTAGGTCCGTTTACAGGACATCCATTAATTATCCAGCCATCGTTATGAACTGGATTGGGATCTTCCCAAACCCCATTTATGTTTCGCACACTATAAACATCCCTTACTTCTTTATCACTTCTGTCCCTGTAAACAACAATTGGACCATCACTGGTATTCGCTATTGATGTCTGGCAACAATCACAGGCTGCTGCATCGAGTTCACTTTCATTTATAATATCTCCAGTGTTAGAGATTTCAGCAAAACGAATCGTCATTGGTTTGTGCTCCCCATCAGATTTTTTTTCTATTGTATTTCTTCCGTCTAACCAGGTTACGAAAAATCCTTTTTTATTAGGGATAATACTTACAAAACCGTGTTCTGCTTTTACACCATCAGTGTTTAATAAAAAGTCTTCTTTTATTTTTTCTCCAGTTAGTTTTCGAAGATTCAAAAGGACATCATAAGTGTATGTTCCAGAATCTGATTTCTTTAAATAGCTTGTAAGTATTAAATCCTCGTTAATTGCATGAGCTGGAAAATCAGCCCAATTAACAAACCAGTCAGAGCCATCAGCAATTTTTTGAGGTTCAATCCATTTTCCATTTTTAAGTTGACTAAAATGTAAAGAGGCATTATTATCTTGTTCAGAAGATATCCATGATAATGATAAAGTTCCATTGTAAGAAACTAAATTAGGTTGTGCATTATTATTGTGATATGATAGGGGAATATCTTCAATAAAAATTTCTTTTGTTGTGCAAGAAATTAAAGTGAGTATACAGAAAAGTAAATTTACTTTTTTCATATTAAAGTGCTTTTAATTTATTTATCATTTTTTCGGAATCCCAAACAACTGTTCCGACTATAGTTTCAATTTTTATTCCTTTCTCATTGAAAATATATGATGTAGGTAAAGAATAGACACCAAATATTTCATTTGAACCAACAGATTTTAAAAAATTAAAATCATATTTCTTATCATTTTTAAACTTAGAGATTTTTGAAATATTTTCATCAGAAACTAGTAAAAATTTATAGTTATAATCTTTTAAAACCTGTTGTGCTTTAATCATACCCGGCATTTCTTTAATGCATGGACTACACCAAGTAGCCCAATAATTAATTATAACCTTTTTTCCTTTGAAGGATGTTAAATCAACTTTTTTGTTTTTTAAATCGACAAAAGAGGCTTTGAGTTGCAAGGATTCAATGTCAGATAACTTTTTGTTTTGAGTAATATCAGAATCGCATTTAAAAAAAACAAACAAACAAATTACAATGACCAATTTTTTAATAAAATCCATTTTGTAATATAATGATTTTATAAATGGAGGATAAAGCCGTATTAAAATTGTTTTTTCTTTAGTTAAGTTCTTCTTTAAAAAGAAGCCAAAATATAATTTCTAATTTTTCTTATTCTTTGCTTTTCTCGCAAGACGTTTTGCTTTTCTCTCTGCACTAAGTGCTTTTCTTTCCTCTTTGGTCATCGGGGGTGGTGAATTCCATAGATTCTGAGAACTTTCATATTCAGCGTCAGTAACTTCAGTTTTTAAAATAATAACTCCAGCGCCACCTAGAGAGCCGTATTTGTTAGCGCTAGCTAGACCTCTTAAAACCTCTAAATAACGCACTTGCGAAATATCGAGAGGTGGAGGAGAATTATAGATCATCCCATTGACTTCCCATATAACTGCATCTGAGGATTTAAATGATTGTCTTCCTCTTATTGAAATATTCTTATTACCTCTTGAATCTGTTTTTATTTTTGATCCAGCTATTCTTCCTGCAATAACCTCAACCAAATCTCTACCAGAAACTATTTTCATATTTCTTAGTGAGTTGGTTTTTTTATCCTTACCAATGATATTTTTAACATTATTCATTGTAATATTTACTGTATATGTAGATTGATCAAAAGTTAGAGACTGTCCTGAAAAACCAACTTTAGAAAATAGTAAATTACCCTTTTCGTTTGTTGTCAATGAAAATGCTCCATTAGATTCAGTTAAGGCTTCACTTTTACTTCCCTCAACGATTACTTTAACTCCCATCAAAGGTTTGTTATCAGCGTCTACAACAGTACCAGTAATTTTTTTTTGGGCATTCAAAAAAACTGGAATAAATAAAAGGATTAGTAGTAATTTTTTCATTTTAATTAATGTGTGTTTTAAATAAATAACTATCTCTTTGACAAGAAAATTTAATAAAGGTTTAAAATTCTTTATTAGATTTACATATAAACACAAAGATATTTTTAATTTAATTAAAGCTTATGTTTTTATAATTAAAAGTTTATTCAATGAAAGTTAGTTTCCATAAGGCTTTATTACAAAAAAGATTTCCTCTAGCAATAAGTCGAGGAGTTCATGGTGACTCCTATAATGTTTTTGTAAGAGTTGAAAAAGAGGGTATTATTGGCTGGGGTGAATCTGCACCTGGAAGAAATGAGGGAGCTCAAAATCCAGAACAAGTGATTTCAGAACTTCAAAGACTTGTTGAAACTAATATTAATGATAAGTCAATTTCTGAAATAGAATATATCAGTCGTGAATTAAAAACCTCTCCTTGTTCATATGCAGGTTTAGATATAGCTCTATGGGATTGGAAAGCTAAAAAAGCAAACATGCCACTTCATGATTTACTTGGATTACCGCTCCCTAAATCAAAAACATCCGTAACTCTTGGAATCATGAGTCCTGAGTCTGCTAAAGACAGAATTCCTCTTTTATTTGATGGAAGTTCGGCAAAGTATCTTAAAGTTAAATTAGGATCTCCAGAAGGAATTGACGCTGACAAAAACATGTATAACCAAGTTTTAGAAAGTATAAAACCATACAATATTAGTCTTCGAGTTGATGCAAATGGGGGGTGGGATACTGAAAAGGCAAAACACATGATCGAATGGTTGTCAAAAAGAGAATGTGATTATGTTGAACAACCTTTAGCTGAAGGAAAGGAAAAAGATCTTAAAACATTATATGAAAATAGATTATTACCAATATTTGTTGATGAATCATGTCGATTTTCTCAAAATATTATTGAGTATTCAGAATGGGTAGATGGAGTTAATTTAAAATTAATGAAGAGTGGAGGAATAACAGAAGGGTTGAGAGTTTTATCCACCGCTAAAGCTTATGGACTTGAAACAATGATTGGATGTATGAGTGAATCTTCTATCTCCATTTCTGCTGCAGCATCTATTTCTGGTCACATTGACCATATTGATCTTGATTCTCATTATAATCTTAAACCAGATCCAGCATCAGGAGCAAAAATGATTAATGGAGTCACAATGCCAAGAATAGCTCCAGGTCATGGAGCATTTTTAACGAATGAAAACCAAACATAATGCTGCATAGCTCCTCAAAAGTTGCCATATACATGGAAGGTCATTTATTCACAGAAAATGGTAAAATGGGTTATGGAGCCCTGAGGTATCTACCAAATCCAATTGTCGCTGTAATTGATTCTGAAAATACCGGAAAGAATACTAGAGATTGTCTTCCTATTAATAGAAGTGTTCCAGTTGTAGATAACCTTGATGCTGCTATTTTCCATGGAGCAGAAGTTCTTCTTCTTGGAATTGCAAATTCTGGTGGGAAAATTCCTGAATCGTGGTTTTCTATAATAGATAGCGCAATACTTAAAGGCTTATCAATTATTAATGGTCTTCACGATGAATTAGCTATAAAATATAAAAACTCATTGGCTAGTAATCAATGGATATGGGATGTTAGAATCCCACAGTTTATCCCCCAAATAGCAACAGGTAAGGCTCTTAAAATAAATAATAAGAGAATATTATGTGTAGGCACAGATATGGCTTCTGGTAAAATGACCACAAGTCTTGAGTTGAACGAGTGGGCTAAACAGAACAAAATTAAAAGTAGTTTTATAGCGACGGGTCAAATAGGAATTACAGTTACAGGAAATGGCATACCGCTGGATGCATATAAATTAGATCATGCCTGTGGTGCAGTTGAAAAAATAGTTATGGAAGAATCCAAAAGTGATTGGGTTTTTATTGAAGGTCAAGGATCATTATTACACCCAGGAAGTTCAGCCACTTTACCATTAATGAGAGGTAGTTGTCCCACACATTTAATCTTATGCCATCGGGCTGATTTGACTAATTTAAGACCCCCAGTAGAGCACGTAAAAATCCCTAATTTAAATGAAGTTATAGAGTTAAATGAATCACTGGTGAAAGCCTGTGGAGTCTTTCCAGAGACTAAGGTTGTTGGAATATCATTAAATACGGTTAAACTAGATTCTGTCTCCGCTCAAAAAGCAATTGATTTTTGGGAATCAGAAACCAACCTTCCGGTTACTGATGTTGTTCGTTTTGGTCCAGAAAAAATAGGTGTGGCAATAAAAAACAGCTAGTACCCTTTTTCTAAATTAATTTCGTTAATTAGGGTTTCACTCTTTAAGTTTCTTTTATAATTTTCTATTATTTGCTTTGCTCCAGCCTCAGCGTTTGTAACACTGGCTATATGCGGTGTTATTTTTATTTTCTTATTATTCCAAAGTGGACTTGAAGCAGGAAGTGGTTCTTTTTCAAAAACATCTAAAAATGCTCCAGTAAGAGATCCTTTATCAATAGCATTTATAATATCTGCTTCATTTTGAACTTTACCTCTTGCAACATTTATTAGGTAAGTAGGGTTTTGCAATTGATTAAAAAGTTTTTCAGATAGAAGATTATGAGTTTTCGGAGTATACGGAACAGTACAAACTAAAATATTTATTTTTTTTAAAAACGCACTCATTTGATCTCCAGAGAAACACCTGACACCATCTATTTGTTTTGGACTAGGACTATATCCATAAACTTCAAAACCAATATTTTTAAGTTTAATAGCAGCGTCCCCTCCAAGGTTCCCTAATCCAAGAACACCAATAGAGATGTTAATTTCAGGACTTAAATCATGATCCCAAATTTTATTTTTTTGATCTTCTATATATTTATCAAACTTTCGATGATATTGAAGAACAGCCATAATTATATAATTAGACATCGAAAAGGAAAGGAGAGGGTCTACTATTCTTGTAATTTTAATTCTCTTCGGAATGTCTGGGTCGGAAATTAGATGATCAACTCCTGCACCAAGAGAACAAATTAAGCTAAGATTCTTGAATTTTTTTAAAATCCCTCTAGGATGATTCCAAACTAGCGCAGTATCAATTAAATCTTTATTTTCAATACTTTCTAGTGATTGTATTTCCCAATCAGGTATTAATTTTTTAAAAATAGTAATCCATTTCTTTCTTTCTAATAAGGGACATATAAGAATTACATTTTTCATTGTTTACAAATTAAACGATTCTCAATAAAAAGACAAGTAACTATTATTTTATTTGCAGTTGTAATCTGCAGCTCTCGTTGCAATCTGTATTTGAGGTTTAACATTGACTTTATAGCCCAACGAATTAGCCCAACCTTTTGCAGCAGAAATTAATTTATTTGATTCATAAGCTTCATTATCGTTATAATCCATATCAATTTCAATATTTACTTTTATTTGTTGTTTTAACCATTCAGCAGTATCAATACTCAACTCTGCTTCATGCCACAACCTGCTCCACATATCTTTTATAATAATCTGTTTTCTCTTATTTAATATATAATGAACTCCTCTATTGCCTAACCTGTATGCAATAACAGTACAGTAAACAGTTTTTTTACCTAAATTTTGTGAATCGGCACCTATATGAATCTGTAGATAAGGAAATTCTTTTAATAGAGTCAGTGTGTGTTCTAGTGGATCAATTCTATTTCCTTTTATATCTTTGAAGATCAACATTGATTTTTTATAACACCTTCTTCAAGGTAATATTTTTTAGACTACAAAAACTTATGACATCATTAATCTTTACAATAATTAATACATCAATGATATTTTTTTGGGCTTTGATGATTTTTACCCCTAAGAGTAACATCACTCAGAAAATGATAAGCTACCCTTATGTACCATTAATTTTGAGTTTTGGTTATGTTTTTTTCTTAGGTCAAGTTCCTAATATATTTCAAGCAGATTTTTCATCATTGGATGGAATCCTAGAACTTTTCAAAAACTCTACACCAGAATCAGCTGCTGCTGGCTGGATACATTATTTAGCTTTTGATTTCTGGATGGGTGCATGGATACTTCAAAATGCTCAGAAAAGAAAAATATCTCATATAGTTATTATTATTCCTTTGACTTGTACTTTTATGTTGGGCCCTTTCGGAGTTCTTCTTTATGCGATTTTCTCAAAAGTGAGTTTAAAATTTAAAAAGCAATGAGTAATTCTTTTTTTTATTTTTCAATGGCAATTGGAGTTGCATTGGGATCCTGGGGAGCTTATCTAGCTGAAAAGAAAAATAGAAGTAGGCAATTAGGGTTCTTATTAGGCTTCTTTTTTGGAATTATTGGAATTTTAATACTAATATTATTGATTGAAAAAAAACCAAAGTCTTAACTTTAGTAATTAATAATCATTTTTATATTAAATACCATGAAATTAAAACTTATAACTTTTCTATTACTTTTTACTAGTTCTATTTATGCTCAAAAAATTAAAAAATTAAAAAATGAAGTAATAAAATCATTAAATGACGAGTCAATAGAGTTAATAAAGATTAGTGATGCAATATGGGGTGCTGCCGAAATTGCATTTCAGGAATCTATTTCTTCACAAGCATTAATTAAATATGCAAAAGAAAACGGATTTAATGTTGAAGAAGGAGTTGCGGAGACACCAACCGCATTTATTGCTTCATATGGTTCAGGTAGTCCTGTAATAGGAATTTTAGGAGAGTTTGATGCCTTACCTGGATTATCACAAAAAACTTCTTCTAATAAAGATCCAATTATTGAAGGAGCCCCAGGTCATGGATGTGGACATAATTTATTTGGAACGGCAAGTTTAGGGGCAGCGGTGTCAATAAAAAAATTAATAGAGCAAGGTAAGTTAAAAGGAACCGTGAAGTTTTATGGAACCCCAGCAGAAGAGAAGTTTTTTGGAAAACTTTGGATGGCTAGGGCAGGATTATTTGATGATTTAGATGTTTGCTTAGATTGGCACCCCTCTGACAGTACTGAGGCTGATGTTCAGACCTCACTTGCATTGGTTGATTTTATAGTTGAATTTTATGGACAATCTGCCCATGCTTCAGCTGACCCTTGGAATGGTCGAAGTGCTTCGGATGCCTTAGAGCTTTATACTCATGGAATAAACTCTTACAGAGAACATATAAAACCAACAGTAAGAATACATTATGACATTCAAGATGCTGGAAAAGTTGTAAATGTAGTTCCTGATTATTCTAGAATTTGGGTTCGTGTTAGAGACACAAAACGAGAGGGTATGACCCCTGTTTATGAACAAGTAAAAAAAATGGCAAGTGGAGCTGCTATTCTGGCGAATGTTGAGCACAGTGTTCGTTTAGTTTCTGGAATTCACGAACTCCTTCCAAATAGAGCTGGAGGTAGAGCTATTCAAAAAAATCTTGAGATTTTGGGAGATATCAATTACACACAGGATGAACTTGATTTCGCTTATCAAATTCAAGAGGCTACTATGAAACCTAAACTAGGGATTGATGGTAAAATCAAGTCTTTAAGAGAAACACTTGAGCATCCAGGTGGAGGATCAACTGATGTTGGAGACGTCAGCTATATAGTTCCTGTAGTTAGAATGGGCGCAACAACAGCTCCAATAGGAACGCCATGGCATTCATGGGCAGTTGTAGCATGTGGTGGAATGTCAATAGGTCATAAAGGCATGATGCAAGCTGCAAAAGCTTTAAGTATGACAATGGTAGATATGTTTACAAACCCAAAACTTATTGATGAAGTTAAAAAAGAGTTTAAAACTAGAAAAGGAGATTACATATATAAAGGAATGTTACCCGATGGACCTCCACCGATAGGTCAACAATAATTTAAATCCACTTACGTGACTGCATTTCTTTTTTTACATGGGGAGATAGCCAAAGAATAGCTATCATGTTTGGTATACACATAAGTGCAAATGCTAGATCAATTACACCTATTACAACCTCTACTGTAACTATAGCCGAAAGAACTATGCTGCCTATATAAAAATAGTTATAAAAACGACCCCATTTAGGATGTGTTAAAAAACCAAAACATTTAACTCCATAATATGAATAGGTCAATAAGGTGGAAATTCCAAAAACAGAAACCACAAATAAAAGTAAAACATCACCGAATCCAAAAAATAATATTCTAAAAGCCTCTAGAGTAAGAACAATTCCATTGAGCTCAGGTATTTTATAAGCACCACTTATGATTACAATTAATCCTGTTATACTACAAACTAGTACCGTGTCAAGTAAAGGGCCTAACATTGCAACCAATCCTTCATCTGTTCCTTTAGAACTTTGAGATTGGCCATGGTACATGGGTGCGTTTCCAACACCACTTTCATTAGAAAATACTGCACGTCGAACACCTAATATCACTAAGCCCCAAAAGCCACCAGTAACAGCAGTATTTGTATTAAATGCCTCAAAAAAGATCAGTTTGAATGTGGGTATGATATCAGAGGCGTTATTCATTAAAATAAAAACTCCCATTAAAAAATATAAAAAAACCATAAACGGAACTAGGTTTGAGGTAACCTTAACTATTGACTTTAGGCCTCCAAAAATAACTGTAGCGCTTATAATTGATAAAATTATACCTATTAAAATTTTCCATCCCAAATCACCTAATAAAACATATTGATTTGGCTCAATTACATTCATGAATGTTTGGGTTAATTGATTAGCTGTAAATGCTGGAAGCACACCGAAAATACCTGCAATAGAAAAAAATATAGCCAATGGTTTACCCCATTTTTTAATTCCTAAAGTCATGTAATACATTGGTCCTCCCAATGGATCTCCATTTGATTCTTTTTCTCTAAGCTGAACAGATAAAGTACATGAAAAAAACTTTATTATGGATCCAATTATAGCCGTTAGCCACATCCAGATTAAAACACCTGGTCCACCCATATGAATAGCAATAGCAACGCCTGAAATATTTCCTAAACCCACGGTTGCAGCAAGAACAGCTGATAATGCTTGAAATCTTGAAATTCCTTGATTTTCTTCTTTTTTAATTAATAAACCAAAAGCTTTTTTTATTTGTGTAAGTGGATAAGCTCTTGAATAAAATAAAAGAAAAAGACCACCTCCAAGAACAAAAAATAACATTATCCATTCTAATGGAGCAATCAATTGGGAGAGTAATAATTCTAGAGATGAAATTATTTCTTTCATTTGGGAAATTTACAAAAACTCCCTATTCTTTTACAACTATATATGTTGCTTTTACACCAGTTGCTAGATTCCAGCGATTTGAACCTACTAGTTTTCCTGAATGAGTATAAACTTTAAGTTCAGCAGTATTAGGACCACTCTCACCTTGATTCAAGGCAATAAAATCAATTCGATTAAAACCCTCTTCTAACTCAATATTTACTCCTTTAAAACTCTCTTCAAGTAATATGCTGCCCATGACAACTTTATCATTAACTCTTATTTGAATCATATCTCCATCAGGATATTCATGATCTCTAAAGACTACATTAATATTTTGATCTCCAGTCTTAAAATCTCCTAAATACAGATCATTTTGGGAGTAATCAACAACCTTATTCTTTTCTCCTTGTTTTCTATTCATTCTAGATGTATAGTATTCGTTTGGATCGATAAACTCTTCTTGATCCATCATATTTATATTTGAATTGTTTTCTTTATTTGGAGTCAAATCATTCAATTTAAAATTGAGAGACATATTTTTTTTTGGACTTAATAACAAGGGAGATTTTTCTTCAGGAACTATAATAACTTTTTCACTTTTTTCAGATTGAGAAAATATATTCAAAGAAAATAAGATGATGATCAAAGAAATCAAATTATGAATAGCCTTAAAATTAAAAGTGGTTGTCATTTATCTAAATATTCTCAAATATATTTTAATAGTTTCATAAAAAACAAAAAATATAGAATCTTAACAAACTCTTTAACAAAAACTTAAAACTAAGTAATAAACTTTTATTTAAGTTTTTGTAGTTATAAAAAATTAAAAATATAACTTATGCGTTTAAAAAATTTAAAATATGAAACTCGAAATTATCGATTGGTCAATTCTTGTTATTTTTTTCATAATACTTTTATCTATTGGTTTTTTTGCTTCTAAAAAGGCAGGTAGTAGCGTGAATGAGTTTTTTCTATCAGGGAGAAACATGCCCTGGTGGCTACTTGGAATTTCAATGGTAGCAACAACCTTTTCTGCTGACACACCAAACCTTGTTACAGATATTGTTCGTACAAATGGTGTTTCTGGTAATTGGGTTTGGTGGGCATTTTTACTAACAGGAATGTTAACAGTATTCGTTTATGCCAAATTATGGAGAAGATCAGAAGTGCTCACTGATTTAGAGTTTTATGAAATGAGATATGGAGGGAAAGGAGCTGCTTTTTTAAGAGGTTTTAGAGCGATTTATTTAGGAGTTTTTTTTAATGTTATGATTATGGCTACAGTTTGTTTGGCTGGAATTAAGATTGGAAGCGTGATGCTGGGCTTAACTCCTGTTCAAACTCTTTTGATTGCTTCTAGTGTAACAGTCGTCTATAGCTCCCTAGGAGGACTTAAGGGAGTAATTATGACTGATTTTTTTCAGTTTACTTTGGCGATGGTAGCAACTTTTTGGGCCGCAATTGTAATTGTTAATCTCCCTGAAATTGGTGGTCTAAATGCTCTCATATCTCACCCTGATATAGTACCTAAACTTGACTTAATTCCGGACGTCTCAGATAAAGAACTGTTTTTAGTTGTTTTTTTACTTCCTATAGCTGTTCAATGGTGGAGTGTCTGGTATCCAGGAGCTGAACCAGGAGGAGGAGGATATGTTGCCCAAAGAATGTTATCTGCAAAAGATGAAAATCACGCTGTGTGGGCAACTTTACTTTTTAATTTTATGCATTATGCAGTTAGACCATGGCCATGGATTTTAATAGCTTTAGCTTCTTTAATTGTTTTTCCAAATCTTAGTGATTTACAAACGGCATTTCCTGATATAGATAAAGGTATAATTGGACATGATTTAGCATATCCAGCAATGATGACCATGTTACCTCCAGGCCTTCTTGGGTTACTACTAGCCTCTTTAGCAGCGGCATTTATGTCCACAATTGCATCTCACCTTAACTGGGGATCTTCTTATGTGGTCAATGACTTTTATAAGAGGTTTTTTAATCCAGAAGCCTCGGATAAAAAATTAATTTTTTTAGGGCGTATTACTACAATTGTTTTAATGCTTCTATCTTGTTTATTGGCCCTTTTATTAAGTAATGCACTTCAAGCATTTTCTATATTACTCCAAATTGGAGCAGGTACAGGACTACTTTTTATACTTAGGTGGTTTTGGTATCGAATTAATATTTATAGTGAAATTTCAGCAATGATTATTTCATTTTTAGTTGCTCTTTATCTACAAATAATTCATCCAATGATTGGATTTGAAATTATATCTCCAGAAAATCAATTAATTATTGGAGTATCGATCACTACATTTTCATGGGTAGTTGTAACTTTCATGACTCAACCAGAAGATGAAGAAACACTAAGAAGTTTTTACAAAAAAATTCAACCAGGAGGTTTTGGTTGGAAAAAAGTAGTAGATCAAGCAGCTAAAGATGGGGTTAATATTATTGGCAAAAAGGAGGCATGGGATGTGCCTAATGGAATTATTTGTATGATATTAGGAAGTATGTTTATTTACAGTATTCTTTTTTCAATAGGATATTTTATTTATGCAAAATATTCTTTTGCATTTTTATTACTTTTTGTATCTGTAATTTCTTTATTTTTCCTTCAAAAGGCATGGAGAAAGCTAAAAATGAATTAAAGCATTAACCAATTAGCATTCCTGCAATAGTTGCAGAAAGAAGTGAAACTAATGTTCCAGCAATCATAGCTTTGAATCCTAGCTCGATTAAAATGTGTTTTATTTTGGGAGCAATAATTCCAACGCCTCCTATTTGTATTCCAATAGAAGCAAAGTTTGCGAACCCACATAGCATATAGGTGGCCATTATAACTGACTTTTCATGATTAAAACGAATAACACTTTCAATATTTTTTAGATCGGCTAATTGAACATAAGCCACGAATTCACTCGCTGCTATTTTCACACCAAGTAACTGTCCCATTAATAAAGTGTCATTACAACCAGAAACACCTATTGCCCACATCAAAGGTGAAAAAAGAATTCCTAAAATAAATTCAACAGAGAGTCCAGTATATGGAGTGTTTTGAGATATCCAATTATTTAAACCAATCTCACCAAAAAAATGAAGCACTCCATTTACAAGAGCAATTAATGCAATAAAAACTAAAAGCATTGCAGCCACATTAACAGCCATCTTAACCCCTTCACTTGTTCCTTTTGATATTGCAGAAAGAAAACTTTCTCCAATGTGCGAGCTGCTGATTGAAATATCTGTATTAACCTCATCGACTTGAGGGTAAATGATTTTAGAAATAACAACAGCGCCTGGCGCTGCCATTACAGAAGCAGCTAATAAGCTTTTTGCAAAAGTTAATCTTGCTTCAGGGTCATCACCGCCCAAAAAACCAATATAGGCCCCTAACACACTTCCTGCTACGGTAGCCATCCCTCCAACCATAACCAAAAATAACTCGGATCGATTCATTTTTTCTAGATAGGCTTTAATCAAAAGTGGTGTTTCAGTTTGACCAAGGAATATGTTTCCAGCAACTGAGAGACTTTCTGCACCAGTAATATTTAAAAGTTTTGTTAGCCCCCAGGCAAGGCCTCTTACGATTTTTTGAATTACCCCAAAATAATATCCAATTGAGGTTAAGGCAGAAAAGAAAATGATAACAGGAAGAACCTGAAATGCAAATATATATCCTGTTTTTTCAACATCACTAAAGTCGCCCAACAACATGTTGGTTCCTGCTTGTGTATATTCTAAAATTTTAATAAAAAAACTTCCAAAAAATTCAAAAACATTTGATATCCAAGTAATTTTTATAACACCTATTGCAATGGTTAGTTGTATTAAAAGACCTAAAAATACAGTCTTCCATTTAATGGCTTTTTTATTTACACTCATTGCATAAGACAAACCAAGTAAAATAGTCATGCCTAGAACCCCTCTAAAAATAGATTCAATTGTAATTCCACTACTTGGTATTAATTCCATCAATTATATTTTATAAAATATTCAAAACTAAAAACACTAGTCATTCTCCCTTTAAAAGCTTAACCATCATGTCCCGTGCTGTCATTAATTTAATTTTGTGAACAGAGTCATTATACATTTCATTTGAAATTCTATTTTCAAATTCTAAAATGGCTTCTTTTAAAGTAATTTCCTTTTTCATACTGAATTATTATTATCAATAGACTTTTTTTTGCCGTCTATCTTTTCTTGGGCATCCAAAACACTATTTATTAGTTCTGACTTGGTGTCGATATATTTAATCAACTCCTTTACTTTTTCTTCTTCTTGTTTTTGTTTATTATGTTTTTGTTTTTCTTCAGAAATAGTCTCACGAATATTTTGAATTGTACTAGCTATAAAGCTAATGACAATTATAAAACAAATGAAAATTGCAAACCACTCTTCTGATTCTGAAAAATACATAAACTTTAAATTACAGCTAATTTATAAGCTATTTTTAAAACAACATGCATTTAGAAATTAACTCAGGAAATACAACCGTTATGTTTTTGTATTTTTAGTGCATGAGAAAATTTATTTTAATTTTTTTTATTACTTCTAGTATTTTTAGTCAAAGAATAAGTTCAAATAAAATTTCAAGATTAATAAATAAGAATCCAGTTTTTTCAAGATCTCATGTTGCCGTGGCTGTCCAGCCTTTAGGGTCGGATAAAAAAATCAAGGGTGTAATGTTTTCAAAATACATGACACCAGCATCAAACACTAAGCTTTTAACGTTTTTAGGCGCAGTCCAAACTTTTGATTCCATGCCTATAATTAATTATTCTTTTTTTAATAAAGAGTTACACATTTCATCAACGGGTTACCCTCTTCTTTTTCATCCTAAATATCCTGATGATGATCTGGAGGAGTTTTTAAATTCTTTCAAAAAAGTTATTTATCATCATGGCCAATCTGATCTCCCTAGATTTGGGCCTGGATGGGCTTGGGATGATTATCCATTTTATTTTTCTGCTCAAACCTCAATTTTACCACTTTTTGGAAATGTTGCACTATTTATAAAAAATAGTGATAACAAAATATTAGCTTATCCACCTTTGTTTAAAATATCAGAGGATAAATCGTTAAATAACAGTATAATAAGGAGCGAGTCGACCAACTCTTTTATAGTAAACTCTCAAAAGGTCTTACAAAGAGATTCAATTTATATTCCTTTTAAAACATCTGAAAAGTTAACGGCTAGTCTTTTAAATTACGGACTAGATTCCAACGTTATAAATTCAACTGCGCCCCTTTTAACTTACAAGGTTTTATATTCAAAAAACAGTAAAAGGATCTATGAAGCTATTTTAAAAGATTCTGATAATTTAATTTCTGAATCATTGCTTCTAATGATAAGCAAAGAGTTAAATGATAGTTTTTCAACACTAGAGGCCATAAATCAATTAAAAAAAGATTGGAACTCTTGGATTCCAGACCCTCTTTTGTGGTTTGATGGATCTGGATTATCAAGATATACAATGATGACTCCAAGAACAATCGTATCTGTTCTTCAAAAAATACATAACCAGATTGGTTTGAAAGGAATTCAATCTTATTTCTCGGCAGGAGGCAAATCAGGAACTATAAAGGAATATTACAAAAAAGGAGAAACACCATTTGTTTATGCTAAAACTGGTACCTTAAGAAATAATCACAATCTTTCAGGTTATATAATTTCAAGAAAAGGGAATTGGTATGTCTTTTCAATTATGGTAAATCATTTTGAAAACCCAACAAAGGAGATTCGTTTGGCAATTGGAGATTTACTTGAATACCTATATAATAGAGGATAAGATTATTTTCCTTGAAGCTGTTTAGACACACCTTCTACTTCTTCCATTACCCTTAAAAGGTTATCTCCCCAAATTTTCTTTATTTCTTTTTCGGAGTACCCTCTACTAACTAATTCTTTTGTGACGTTTAAAGTTTCAGAAGCATCACTCCACCCCTCAATTCCACCGCCGCCATCAAAATCTGAACTGATTCCTACATGGTTTATACCCATAATTTTCACTAGATAGTCTATGTGGTCTACAAAATCAACTACGCTCACTGGAGGCGCTATTTTTTTAATTGCTTCAATTGCATTTTTAGAGGCGTCTACTACTTTTTTATAACTAGCTCTATATTTTGATATTTCTGATAAAGGAAGCCCTCTTAATTTTCTCATCGAAATCATCTCAACACCTAATTGAGAAGCAGTTTCTTGATAAACACTATCTCTAAGAGTGTTAAATGATTTGACTTTTTCGGCATTTAAATAAGACCCTAAAGCGACTGTTTGAACTACTCCTCCATTTTTTTTAATTGCTAATAGCTGCTCGTCATCTAAATTTCTTGAATGATTACACAATGCTCTAGCTGAAGAATGTGATGCTATAACAGGTGCTTTTGAAAGAGCAAGCATTTCTAGATTTGCCTTTTTGGATGGATGTGATAAATCGATCATTATACCATAGTAGTTCATCTTGTCGACCATCTGCCTCCCCAAATCACTTAACCCGTCATAAAGCCAAATACTATCTTTTTCTCCAGTATTAGAATCTGCAAATTGACTGTGACCATTGTGAGCAAGAGAAACGTATCGGGCTCCACGATCATAATATCGTTTCATATTTGCAGTATCAAGACCCATCGGATATGCATTTTCAACACCAATCATTGCCACTTTTTTCCCTGACTTCCATATTCTTCTAACATCTGCAGCTGATCTAGCAAGCTCTATTTGATCAGGAGCGTACTTATTTACAAGACGATCAATTGCATCAAACTTAGCTTCTGCGTTATCAGAGGCTTTTTTATAGCCTTCTGGAGTTAAATCTCCCTGTCCTGTATAAACTATAAACCAGGAAACATCTAAACCCCCTTTAATCATTTTAGGCAAGTTAACCTGAGTTTCAGTGTCTGAAGTGTAATTCAGGCTGTCTGTAAAATTATTTACATCAATATCGTCGTGAGTATCAATAGTTATTATCTTATTATGTATTTGTTCAGGCGTAAGTTTTTTTACTGAGTTTTGACAGTTGATAAATAAGAGACAAAGAGTAATGACTTTTAATTTTTTCATATATTTAAAGAATGTGTAGTTAAGATATAATGTATTTCGCTAATCCAAATGAAAAACAATTAAATAAACTTAACACTAAAATAAAAACATTTTATTAAGCAACGAATCAATTGTGGCACAATATTTGTATTTATTGTGTGAATGAAATTATATCGTTAAAAATATAGAATCATTTTAAATAATTAATATTAATTAAATTTTATCAAATGAAAAAAAGTTTATTAAGTATTTTGGCCCTTGCTCTTGTAGCTGTTGGATGTCAAAATTATGATGATCAGTTTGACAGTCTAAATGCTGATATTGCAGCATTAGCCAGTACGGTTTCAGGACTAGATGCTGGTGTTGCTGCTCAAGTTACTGCAGTGGCTAATTCTGTTGCTGCGTTAGCAACTCAAGTAACTGCTCTTGGAGCAAACATAACTACTCAATCAGCTGCTCAAACAGCTGCTACAGATGCTCTTGGAACACAATTGACTGCTGATGCAGCCGCTACAGCTGCTGCTCTAGCTGCTCAAACAGCTACTCAAGTAGCTGCTGACGCTGCTCAAACAGCAGCTACAGATGCTCTTGGAACAGAATTGACTGCTCAAACAGTTGCTCAAACAGCTGCTGAAGTAGCTCAAACAGCTGTTTTAATTTCAGAATTAGCTGGTGTATTGACTAATGTTGCAGCAGTTTCGGCTGATTTAGCTGCATTAGATACGTCTGTTGCAACTCAAATTGCTGGAGTTAACACAAATGTTGCTTCATTAACATCTCAGCTAACTGCCGTTCAAACTGCTGCTTTAACTGCTGCAGATGTTGCTGCGCTTACTGAAGTTACTAATTTGAATGCAGAAGTCGTTCAAATTATAGCTGCTCTTGATGAGTTACTTGCGGCGCAAGCTTCTGTTAATGGTAATATGTCGATTACTAATCAAGCGGAACTTGATTATGCAGAAACATTAATTGAAACTGATGGTACTCCTGCAAATTACATTATCAATGGTAATTTAAATATTGTTACCACTACAGCTGCTAGTTATGATACGGGTTATATTGCTGCAATCACATTATTAACTGGAAAAATAGCTTCTGTTCTTGGAACTGTAACTATCACAACTGCAACTACTGATGCTGCTCTTGATATTGCTCAGCTTACTTATGTAAGTGGAGCTTTAGCTATTACTGGTAAAATGCCATCTGGATTT
>NZ_CEXPNT010000028.1:0-18592 GCF_982709265.1 Candidatus Marivariicella framensis
CTACCAGGGTATCTAATCCTGTTCGCTACCCACGCTTTCGTCCCTCAGCGTCAGTGTATTGTTAGTAATCTGCCTTCGCAATTGGTATTCTGTGTAATATCTATGCATTTCACCGCTACACTACACATTCTAACTACTTCACAATAACTCAAGTCTATCAGTATCAAAGGCCATTCTACCGTTGAGCGGCAGGATTTCACCTCTGACTTAATAGACCGCCTACGGACCCTTTAAACCCAATGATTCCGGATAACGCTTGGATCCTCCGTATTACCGCGGCTGCTGGCACGGAGTTAGCCGATCCTTATTCGTACAGTACCGTCAACTACCCACACGTGGATAGATTTCTTCCTGTATAAAAGCAGTTTACAACCCATAGGGCCGTCTTCCTGCACGCTGCATGGCTGGATCAGAGTTTCCTCCATTGTCCAATATTCCTTACTGCTGCCTCCCGTAGGAGTCTGGTCCGTGTCTCAGTACCAGTGTGGGGGGTCTCCCTCTCAGGACCCCTACCTATCGTAGTCTTGGTAAGCCGTTACCTTACCAACAAACTAATAGGACGCATGCCCATCTTTTACCACCGGAGTTTTCCTCTATTTAAAATGCTATAAATAGAGCTTATGAGGTATTATTCAAAATTTCTCTTGGGTATCCCTCTGTAAAAGGTAGGTTGCATACGCGTTACTCACCCGTGCGCCGGTCGTCAGCAGAGTGCAAGCACTCTCTGTTACCCCTCGACTTGCATGTATTAAGCCTGCAGCTAGCGTTCATCCTGAGCCAGGATCAAACTCTTCGTTGTAGTTCTTTAAAAAAAATTTAACAACTTAGTAATTGACTTCGTCTCAAAATGGTTATTTCTTCGCTTTGTATCTTTCGATACGCGCTGTCATATTATCAATTTATCAATGAACTTTTAAGCTTTAAAGTAACAAACTTTGTCCCTTAAGCGGCTGCAAATATAAAACGGTTTTTATATAAACCAACACCGTTTCCTGTTTTTTTTTATTTTTTTTTTAAAACCCAGAAATTACACTATAATATAATAAATTTTATATAGTTTTTGAAATTTAAAAAGCTTGTTTATTTTATGATTTAAAAAAGGGGTTTATCACAAATGAATAGTTTTTAAAATACTGTTTGTCAGATCTATTGAAACATGTTCCAAACCAAACCAAACCTTATCACACCATCTCTATAGGGAACAAATGGAGAAGAATAATAATCATAACCTGTCCTGTCACTATTAAAGTGTTCATACTTTAAAAAAATTCGTGTTTGTTGAATTTTTGCATTTAAAAAAAGATCAACTCTTGGAAAATTTCCAATTTGAGTGTGATTTTGAGACACAAACTCTCCAAGAACAGGATGATATTGATCAGCATAATATTTTGAAAAATATTGAAATGTAGCGCCTGTTTGAATAAATAATGCTTTTTTGAATACGAAAGTTTCTAAAAAAAAGGAGGTTCGGGTTATCCATTCAGGAACATTTAACGGCGTAAAACCTATATCTTGTTCATTAGATAATATTTTTTGAAATTGGACAGTATTAACTAATCCAAACTTCCAGAATTTAATATGTTGGAAAAATCTTGCTTTAAAATAATCTATCCTATTTTTTGACTGAGTTGGTGATATTGTAAACATTTTATTTATTTGATCTGTCGGAGTTATATCTTTAAAAAATAAATAATCATCTATCCCCTGAAGGTTTACTGACAAAACACCCCATTTTGGGTGACCAATCTCAGCGTTTAAGGCACTTGTTTTTTGCAATAGCCAATCATTATTATTCCAATTATAGTCAGCATAACTACTTCTAAAAAGATAATAATTAAAATTAGGGGATTCTGTTCTGTATTGAAATTCAGCATTTATGTATAATTCATTTTTATATTTCTTTTCTATTTGAAAATTAAATACTGAGTTGCCAAAATCATTTTTTAATGTTTTTTGAACTTTAAGCATAAGCAAATAGCCTGATATTGATTTGTTCCACCCCGCACTAATTGTTTGTTGATTTACGCTAAGCTCCTGAGTGCTATTAAAATTAATTTCGTCTGATTGAGCATTCTCCTTAAAATAAGTCCATTTATCAAACTGTAATCCAAAATCAAAAGACCCAATTATACCCGTGTTGTAACTAGAATAAAATTTATTTTCAATCGCCCTTAATTTATGAACGTCTTGAATGTTGTTAGAAACAGGTTTTCCCTCGGAAGTAACAATTAAGTTTTCACCTAGAAAATCGTTCGACTTATTTTGACTAAACACATGATTTTTTGTTTCATACACAAAATCATGACCAATTGTTAAGTTATATTTCAAAGAATCTTTTGATGAAGGAATTAATTTATAGCTTTGACTTGTATAATATCTTTTACCTTGAATTGTGTTTTGCGCCTCAAGGTTAGTAACTAACCGTGCGCGATCAAGAAAACCATCGTATTCAAGCTCCTCTACAGCCTTTTCAAAAAAATAAACTGATAAACTGTCTATACCTCCATTTTCTTGTGCACTTAATTTCTGAGTTACAATATGTGTCCTTAATTGGTACCTTTCGTTGAAATTTTTATATTGAGTTGAAAGCCTAAGGTTAGTTGCATTAGTTCTTGAATTTACATAATTACCAAGAGACCTTAATCCTTTATGAGCAATAGTTAAATTGAAGTTTGGAGAAGTATTAACTGAAATTAAAGCATCAAGTAATTGACCTTGGTCAAAAGTAGTTTTAAAAAATAATTCAGTTAAAGGAGTTGGCACTTCGTAATACTGAACATCTTCCCTTTCAATATAACCGTAATTTCTTCCAATAGCCCCAAGTTGAGGATTGACTTTTTCTTCTGTAAAATCATATCCCATCCTATTAAATCCCTGCCCAACATTTAACATTGGTAATAATTCGAAGTAATCTTTTCTTAAATAATTAAATTTATATTCCTTAAGTATATTTAACGTCGTGTCAATAAACTCTGTAGAGCCATCCTCATAAAAAACTTTATAATTCTTAATTAATAGTGTATCCATAATTATTTTTCTGTAGCGAACAATTTTACTTTTTTTAGAAGCTTCTAACAAGCTCTCTTTTTTCGCTAGATCTTCTTTTGTTTTAACCTTGAAAGTAGGTGTTTCTTCTAGCATAGCTATTGAGTCAAAAGAAGAGTTTCTTGAAACCTCAATTGATAAAGAATCTGTTTTAGTGGTAGAATTTATTTTTGAAATTGAATCAGCTATTCGCAACTCTAAGTCTTGGGCCTTCAAAAAGCCACCTATCATAAAAATAATTAGGAAAATTAAACGCATAGTATTAATTTCTAATCAAAGTTAAAGGTTCTATCTCTTTTTAGCTTTAATTTTAATAAATTAAAGTTTACTTTAAAATTAATGAGTTTAACTCTGTGTCTTTTTGAATCACTTGAAGCAGGTGTTGACGAAGCAGGAAGAGGAAGTCTTGCTGGCCCGGTTACTGCTGCTGCAGTTATTCTTCCTTTGGGCGCAAACATACCTGGCTTAAATGACTCGAAAAAGCTATCAAAGCTTAAACGTGAAAAACTTCGAGTCGAAATAGAGAATAAAGCATTAGCCTACTCAGTTGTTAATATAGACTCAAGGGTCATTGATAAAATCAATATCTTAAATGCAACCATTAAAGCAATGCATGAAGCAATTAAACTATTGAAGATTATTCCCGACCATCTTTTGATTGATGGAAATTATTTTAATAAATATCAAAATATTCCTCACAAATGTATAGTTAGAGGGGATAGTAAATATCAAAATATAGCAGCTGCATCTATACTTGCTAAAACATATCGAGATGAACTTATGTTAAATTTAGATCAAAATTTCAAAAACTATAGATGGAATAAAAATAAAGGATACGGAACAAAGGAACACAGGGAGGCTATATTAAAGCATGGAGCTACAAAACATCATAGAAAATCATTTCGATTATTAAACAAACAGTTGGCCCTAAATTTATAAGTCTTTACTTTTATAGAATATGAAATATGTAAAAATTTTATTTATTAGTTTATTATCTATTTTAGGCTGTGAATCGGATCAAAAAAAGGAACAAAACCTTTATCAATTTATTCCACAAAACACGCAGGCAATAATAATAATAAATGAAGGTTCTTTGTTTAAAGAAGCATGGCATAATAGTTCTTCCATTAAATCTTTAAGCCCAGAGGAAGAAGAAACCAAAGTGTTAATGTCATTAATAAAAAACACCTCTGAAACTAGTTCAATCTTATGTTTTTCACCAACAGGAAAGGAAAAGTTTTCCTCTATACTAATTCAAAGAAACAAAAAAGATACACTCCAATCCGATTCTAAATATTCTAATTACTCAGGTATTAATATTAAAAAAACTCAAATTGAAGGAATTATTTTTTTTAAAATACAAATTAACGAAAGTGAAATAATTTCTGACTCCAAGTTAATAATAGAAAATATAATTAGAAATTATCAATCAAAACAACTTGGAATTTATGATAAAGATTTTTATCAATTAATCGATAATCTTGAAGCTAAATCTGTATTCAATATCTTAATAAATAAAAAGTCTAATTCCTTTTTAAATAGATTTTTACCAAAACCATATTTGTTTCCAAATTTTAATGAAACCTGGATTGCATTTGACGGTAACTTTAATTCACCATTACTTGGCCTTGACGGAATAACCATTACAAGAGACTCCATCCCTTCTATGTTAGGTGTTTTTAAAAGTTTAAATCCAAACAAAATTAAAAGTGTCAAAATAATTCCTAATACTTTTAGCTCATTTGTTAGCTTTCCAATAGGAAACATGCCTCAACTTAGCGATCAAATTAAAACATACGCTAAATATTATAATACTGCTTTAAACACTAAGGCTTTGAAAAAATTTAGTTCTATTGATGAAATAACAATAATGGAACATAACGATGGAAATGCTGTAATTCTCCATAGATCAAACATAAATCAGTCTAATATTAACTCAGTTACTGAAGAAAGTTCATATAGAAACATTTCATATGGAAGAATTAATAAATCTCCTGAAGCTTTAAACACAATTTTGGATTTATTTAAAATTGAATTTAAAGTTGAGTTCGCTGCTATAATTGACGACTTTTATGTTCTTAGTAATCAAGAATCTTTAATGAAAACAATTATAAGTAGTGTCAAAGATGATTCAACAATAAATAGTAATGAAAACTTTATTTCACTTATTAAAAGTTTGTCTGATTTAAATTCTGGAATATGGGTTAGTAAAACGGGTTTGTTTAATTCCAAAAAATCTCTACTAGATTTCAACTCAAAACAATTCCCGCTAATTGCAATGCAATGGGTTAGTGATAGAGAAATTTCCCATCTCCATATTCGTTTTGGAGCTGAGGTTCCAAAGAATAAAAAAAATACTGTAGTGAATCAAGTAAGTATTAATTCTGAATCAACCATAGTTTCACCTCCTAAGTGGATTAAGAATCATAGATCAAATGGATACGATATTGTTTTTCAGGATGACAACAATGTATTATACCTTTATTCTAATACCGGAAATCTTTTCTGGAAAAAAAAGCTTAAAGAAAAAATTATTGGTGAGATAACTCAGGTAGATTTATATAAAAATAAAAAACTGCAAATGGCATTTAGAACTAAAAGTCATTTTATGATTTTAGATCGAAATGGTAAAATTGTTAAACCTTTTGATAAAATTATAAAGTCAAATTCTAATACTCTTCCACTTTCTGTTTTTGATTATGATGAAAATAGAAATTACAGGTTTTTATTAGCCCAAGGCAAAAACATACTTATGTTAGATTCCAAAGGAGAAAAAGTTAATGGTTTTAAATTTTCTAAAACTCGTAGTTCAATTATTAATCCTGTTAAGCATATTAAAATAAAAGAAAAAGATTTTATAGTAGTTCAAGAAGAAAATGGTAAGATAAATATTTTAAACAGAAGAGGAGAAAGTATAGTTAATGTTGATTCAAACTTATCTCTCAGTAAAAACCCAATATGGTCCTATCTTAATACTTTCACAACTTCTGATATTAAAGGAAATATGGTTCAAATAGACACAAAAGGAAATGTTATAAAAACTCCAGAGGAGTGGGCTTCTAATCATTTATTGGAAATGACAACTAAAACATTGGTTAGTATATCAGAAAACATAATTACTATCAAAGGTATTCCTGTAAAACTTCCTTATGGAAATTACACGAGACCTAAAATATTTTATATTAATAACACCATTTATATAGCTACAACTGACTTAGATTCACAAAAAGTTTATTTTTTTCTAAGTAATGGGAGTTCAGTTAAAGGGTTTCCTGTATATGGAACAGGCGTTGTTGATGTTATAAATGCAGATAATGATGAGTCACTTGAGATGATAGTTCAATCAGAAGCTGACGGAATAATTATTTATCAAGTTAATTAGTCCGTTAACTTTGCTTCAAAAATATTTCCAAAATAAAATTTAATTTTTGAAACAACTTCTTCAAAAGGAATTTGTTTTCCAATTTCTTTTTGCATTGAAGTAACTCCTTTTCCTTTTATTCCGCAAGGGATTATATTGTCAAAATAATTGAGGTCTGTATTAATATTTAATGCAAAGCCATGCATTGTAACCCATCTACTTGCTCTAATTCCCATTGCGCATATTTTTCTCGAAAAAGGAGTTCCAACATCTAACCAAACACCGGTCTCACCAGGACTTCTTTGTCCTTTAATCCCAAAATCATTTAATGTTTGAATTATTATATCTTCTAATTTTCTGAGATATTTGTGAATATCAGTAAAAAAATTTTCCAAATCTAAAATTGGATAAACAACTAATTGTCCTGGACCATGAAATGTAATATCTCCCCCACGATTAGACTTAACAAAATCAACACCCTTTTTACTAAGAATTGATTTATCAATTAATAAATTATGTTGATCTCCACTTTTACCTATAGTATAGACAGGTTGGTGTTCTAAGAAAATTAAATAGTTAGGAGTTTTTATTGATTTTTTTGATGATCTATTATGTTTTTTAATTTCAATGATTGACTTGAGCAACTTTTCCTGTTTGTTCCACGCAAAAGTATATTTTTGTTTTCCCCAGTTTTCAGTTTGTACATTTTTATTTCTATACTCAATCATTATGTATTCGTTTTATTTAAAATTACCAAAGCAGCAATTACACCTGGAACCCAACCACATATTGTAAGAATAAAAACAATTAAAATAGAACCACAACCTTTGTCAAATACTGAAAGAGGAGGGAATAAAATTGATAAAAGAACTCTAGTTATGGACATACTTAATTACATCGAATCAAAGATACAAATTTTGACAGCTCAGTAAATAACATTAGTTATCTTTACATAAATGAAATTTTACTATGTCATCTCTATCAGAACAAGAACAAATTAGACGTGAAAAACTTGAGGATCTCAAAAAGTTAGGAATAAATCCTTATCCTGCGGCTTTATATCCAATTAATAACAATTCGAAAAGCATTAAACAAAATTACAAGGAGGGTCATGCTGTTATAATAGCAGGTAGGATTATGTCTAGGAGGATCCAGGGTAAAGCAAGCTTTGCAGAGATACAAGATAGTATGGGTAGGGTTCAAGTGTATTTTAACAGGGATGAATTATGTCCTGGTGAGGATAAAAAACTATATAATAATATTTATAAAAAACTTTTAGACATAGGTGATATAATTGGAATTGAAGGGGTTCTCTTTACAACTCAAGTTGGTGAAAAAACAGTTATGGTAAAAAACTTTACAGTCCTCAACAAATCTTTAAGACCACTCCCATTACCTAAAGTAGATAGCCAAGGGAATGCCTATGATGAGTTTACTGATACTGAATTAAGATACAGACAAAGGTATGTTGATTTAATAGTTAACCAAGAGGTGAAAAATACTTTTATTAAAAGAACTAAAATAACTAATAGTATTAGAAACTTTTTAAATGAAAAAAGTTACTTAGAGGTAGAAACACCTATACTACAACCAATTCCTGGAGGAGCAGCAGCAAGACCATTTACTACTCATCACAACGCGCATAATGTTCCATTATATCTTAGAGTCGCGAACGAACTTTACCTAAAAAGACTTATTGTAGGAGGGTTTGATGGTGTTTATGAGTTTTCAAAAGACTTTAGAAATGAAGGAATGGATCGAACACACAATCCAGAGTTTACTATTATGGAGCTATATGTAGCTTATAAAGACTATTTATGGATGATGGAAACAACCGAAGAGTTATTAGAAAAAGTAGCAATTGATTCAACTGGAAATTCAATTGTTGAGGTTGGAGAAACTAAAATTAATTTTAAAGCTCCTTATCCTCGAATTCCAATTTTAGAGGCAATTAAAATTCATACGGGATATGATGTCTCTGACATGAGTGAGTCTGAACTTATAAATACTGCAAAAAAAATAGGGATAGACATAGACCAATCAATGGGAATTGGAAAAATTATTGATGAGATTTTCAGTAAGAAGTGTGAACATAAATATATTCAACCAACTTTTATAATAGATTATCCCAAAGAAATGAGTCCTTTAACTAAAGAGCATCGTGATAATAAAAAATTGACAGAAAGATTTGAATTGATGGTGAATGGAAATGAGTTAGCTAATGCTTATTCGGAATTAAATGATCCAATAGATCAAAAAAAACGTTTTGAAGAACAATTAAAACTAAGTGAAAAAGGAGATGACGAGGCAATGTTTATAGATCAAGATTTCTTAAGAGCTCTTGAATATGGTATGCCTCCAACTTCCGGAATTGGAATTGGAATTGATAGACTTGTAATGTTGTTAACCAATAACACTTCAATTCAAGAGGTTTTGTTTTTTCCTCAAATGAAACCTGAAAAAAAACAAACAGAATTAACCGATAGTGAAAAAGTAATTTTCAATATTCTTAAAAATGAAAAAAATCTTGACTTATCAGATCTTAAAGAAAAATGCGAACTAAGCAATAAGGCCTGGGATAAAGGTGTTAAGAGTTTAGTTAAGAACGGCCTTGCTAAGGTCGCCAGACAAGACAATATTTTAACTATTGAAATAAAAGAGTGAAACTTAGTTCATGAATAAGTTTTTTTACATCAATTATTAAAACTCTTTAAAAAGTATCTATAACTTTATTAAAAGCGTTTAGGGTAAATTCGATGTCATCATATGATAGTGCATCATTTAAAAAATAGCTTTCATATGCACTTGGAGGAAGATATATTCCTTTAGCTAACATTCCATGAAAATATTTTTTAAAAAACTTATTATCTCCCCTTGATGATGAGCTAAAATCAACAACCTTAGAATCAGTAAAATGTAATGAAATCATCGAACCAAATCGATTAATTCGAAATGGTATAGATTTCTTATTTAAACATTTTTTCATTCCTTCATGGAGAGCTTTTGTTTTATCTTCTAAGCGAGTATATATATCTAGATCATTTCTTAATGCTTTAATTGTCGTTAATCCAGCAGACATAGCTAACGGGTTTCCACTTAAGGTTCCAGCTTGATAAACTGATCCCTCAGGAGCCAGCTTTTTCATAATATCATTATTTGATGCAAAAGCTCCTACAGGAAGACCTCCTCCAATTACTTTTCCATAAGTGACAATATCCGCCTTAACGCCCAAAACCTCCTGTGCTCCTCCTAAAGAAAGTCTAAATCCAGTCATAACTTCATCAAAAATCAAAAGTGATTGATTTTCATTACAAATTTCTCTAATTGATTCTAAAAAACCTGTAACCGGGGGAATACAACCCATATTTCCTGCTACAGGCTCAATAATCACTGCTGCAATTTTATTAGGATGCATTTTAAAATGCAACTTAACACTATCAATATCATTATAATTAGCTATTAAAGTGTCTTTAGCAGTACCCTTTGTTACACCAGGACTGTTTGGACTTCCAAAAGTAACAGCTCCACTTCCTGCTTCTATCAAAAAAGAGTCAGAATGTCCATGATAACATCCAGAAAATTTAATTATTTTATCTCTGTTAGTGTATCCTCTTGCTAGTCTTATAGCGCTCATACATGCCTCAGTTCCTGAATTAACAAATCGAACTTTATCAATATTTGGAACAGATGAAATAACTAATTCAGCAATTTCAGTCTCTATAGCTGTAGGCATTCCAAATGAAGTTCCATTTTTAGCAATGTTTGAAATACTATTAACTACGGGTTCATAAGCATGTCCAAGAATCATAGGCCCCCAACTCGAAATAAAGTCTATATATCTATTATCGTCTTCATCAAATAAATATGCTCCTTTAGCCTTCTTAACAAAAATTGGAGATCCACCAACAGCTTTGAATGCTCTAACTGGAGAATTAACCCCTCCAGGTATACTTAATTTCGCATACTCAAATAATTCACTACTCCTTTTATATTGCATTTATTTATTTTGAGTATTTATATTTAGCTCTTGACCCAAATATATTGTATTGTTTTTTAGATTATTATTTTTAACCAGCTCTTTAATTGATATATCGTATTTCTTAGAAATTGAATACAATGTATCTCCATTTTTCACTTTATAATAAGTTATTTTTTTAGTCTTATTTTTATTAATTAAAAATCTACGTTTATCAAAACGATACAATTCATAGCGCTCAATTAAGTCTATTAATTTTTGTGGATATTTTGGATCAGTCGCATATCCAGCCTTTTTGAGCCCTTTTGCCCAAGCCTTGTAATTATTTAGTTTGTATTTAAACAAGAAACTATACCTACCTCGCTTAGATAAAAAAATAGAATGGTCTCGGTATGATTTTTTTGCATTTTTATATACTCTAAAACACTCACCTTTTTCATCGTCATCATGATATATTTTTTTTCCTTTCCATCCTTTATGACATTTAATACCAAAGTGATTATTAGCTTTCTGTGCTAACGTTCCATATCCAAGACCTGACTCCAGCATACCTTGGGCTAGGGTAATACTTGCTGGGATTTTAAATTTTTTCATTTCTTCTTTAGCAACTGGAGAAAATTTTAATATGTAATCTTTAGCTTTATCAGAACTTGATTTTCTTTTTAAAGCAATCTTTTTTTTAGAAAGACTTTTTAGCTTTTCAGTAGAGCGTGTGTTTTTAAGATTTGATACTTTTCGATTATTTAATTTTCTAAATGACCCACATCCAGATAAAAGAACAAAAGCCAATAAAAGAACTACAGGCTTTAAATTGATATACATGTTAAACCTTTTTGAGATTGTCTTAAATTGAATCCTTCTATAGATTGAAGACCTCCAGTATGAAAAGCTAAAATATTTTTTCCCCAAATCCATTTACCTCTTTTTATTTTATCAAAAATACCAAAAAGCATTTTGCCCGAGTAGATTGGATCTAACTGAATAGAGTATTTTTCTTTAAAATTGTTAATAAAAGAAATTAATTCAGGTTTAGTTTTGGCATACCCGCCAAAAGTATAATTATCAATAAGATCCCAGTTATTATCTTTAACCAAGTTATTTACTTCATTTTTTAATTCTTGATTATTTAAAGATGAATATCCTATAACTTTTTGATTAGAGTTCGAACTCTTTATTAATCCAGCTATTGTACCACCAGTTCCTACAGGACAACATAAAGAGTCATAAATTCCATCTTCTTCCTGAAGCATTTCAGAGGTTCCTCGAATTGCCAATTCATTTGTACCTCCTTCTGGAATAATATATAAATCTTTGGGGGAAAAGTCTATTAAACTCCAAAACTTAGAAGAAGACTTTTGTTTATAAATTTTTCTTGAGACATATAACAGCTTCATTCCGTTATCGATACAATTAGTAAGTGTTGGATTCTCTTTTACCTTATAACTCCACTCGTCTCCTCTTACGATTCCAAAAGTTTTTATTCCATTTATTTTACCTGCTAGTGCTGTGGCAAATAAATGATTAGAAAAGGCTCCACCAAAAGTTATTATTCCTTTTGAATTATTAGTTTTAGCTTTTAATATATTGTATTTGAGTTTACGATATTTATTTCCTTTTATTCCTTCACCAAATTCATCTTCTCTTCTAATCCAAATCTTACAGCCATTAATTTCTGTTATAAAATTTGTTGCTACCTTCATTAGTTGAAATAAATTTACAAAATTACTAAAGGTAAGATTTAGCCATTTTTAGCGCTTCTTCAATACCATTAACGTCTTTACCTCCCGCTGTAGCATAAAACTCCTGTCCACCTCCACTTCCTTGAATATAACTCCCTAAACCTTTTACTACATCGGAAGCATTATAATTTTGAGACTTTACAAGGCTTTTAGAAATAAAACAGCTAAGTAATGGCTTATTGTTTTTTCTTGATGCTAAAACCAAAAATAAATTTTCCATTTCATTCCCTATTTCAAATGCTAAATCTTTTAGGTTCTTAGCATCCAAATCAACCTCATGAGCAGCGAAATTTATTTTATTTTTTGAAATAATATTTCTTTTAATATCTGACTTTAAAGCCTTTAACTTTAATTTACTTAAATCAGATATTTCCTTTTTAAGATTATTATTTTCATTCATCAAACTTGTGTAAACTTGAACAGGATCTTTTTGCTGCTTCATTACAACTTTAAGATCATTTAACACTTGACTTTGTTCTTCAAAGCATGAAATCACTGCATCTCCAGTAATTGCTTCAATTCTTCTAATTCCTGAGGCTACCGCAGTTTCACTTGTAATTTTAAAATACCATATTTCAGAAGTGTTTTTAACATGGCATCCTCCACAAAGTTCAATTGATTTTCCAAAACGAATGGTTCTTACTGTATCTCCATATTTTTCACCAAAGAGAGCCATTGCCCCTTGTTCAACTGCAGATTTAAATGGAATATTTCTAGCTTCATCTAGAGGCAATTGCTCTTTAATACGCGAATTAACAAAATTTTCAACTTGCTGAATTTGATCATCATTTAACTTTAAGAAATGAGAAAAATCAAATCTAAACATCCCAGAATTTACCATTGAACCTTTTTGTTCAACATGGTCTCCTAAAATGTTTCTTAATGCCTGATGCATTAAATGAGTTGCTGTATGATTTGAAGATGATCTGGCTCGTTCTTTTTTATCTACAACTGCCCTGTAAATCTCTTTAATACCATTAGGAATGGTTTTTGAGAAATGTATTATGAGGTTGTTTTCCTTTTTAGTATCAGTTATATAATGAATAGTTCCATTGTTTTCTTGAAGAAGTCCTTTGTCTCCAACTTGCCCCCCTCCCTCAGGGTAAAAGGGAGTCAAATTAAAAACTATTTGGTAAAAGTCTCCATCTTTTTGATTGTTTAGTTTTCGATAACGAGTGATTTTGACATCAGTTTCCAAAATATCATATCCCACAAATTCTTTAACATCATCATCTAAAATAATTTTCCAATCTCCAGATGAAGATGCAGCATCAGCTCTTGATCTTTTTTTTTGTTTTTTCATTTCATCATTGAATCCTTCCTCATCAATTTTAAACTTCTTTTCTCTTGCTATTAAAGCAGTTAAATCTAATGGAAATCCAAAAGTGTCGTATAATTCAAATATTTTCTTTCCGCTTAAAATTTCATTATCTGATGTAATTAATAGAGAATTTAGCATAACTAAGCCTTGATCAAGGGTTTTTAGGAATGATGTCTCTTCTTCTCTTATTACATTTTCAGCCAATTTTTGTTGTTTATTAAGTTCTGGGAAAACTAGACTCATTTGTTTACTTAAAGTATCAACCAACTTATTTATAAATGGTTGTTTCTGATTTAAAAAAGTAAACCCATAACGAATTGCTCTTCTAAGTATTCTTCGAATCACATAACCCGCACCAGTATTACTTGGTAATTGTCCGTCGGCAATTGAAAAATAAACAGTTCTTATATGGTCAGCAATTACTCTTATGGCTCTATCAATCTTTTTATTTCTACCATAAGTGGTGTTAGTGAGAGTTTCTATTTCAATGATTAGAGGTTTAAAAATATCTGTATCATAATTAGAAGTTACTCCCTGAAGAACCATACAAAGCCTCTCAAATCCCATACCTGTATCTACATGTTTAGCGGGGAGTTTTTCTAAAGATCCATCTGATTTTCTATTAAATTCCATAAAAACCAAATTCCAAACCTCTATAACTTGAGGGTGATCTTTGTTTACTAACTGGCTTCCAGAAACCGAATTCTTTTCAGACTTTGAACGAATATCTATATGAATTTCAGAACAAGGACCGCATGGACCTTGAGCACCCATTTCCCAAAAATTATCCTTTTTATTTCCATTAAGAATTCTTTCTTCAGGTAAAATAGCTCTCCAGTATTTAAAAGCCTCATTATCTCTATCAAGATGCTCAGATTTATCACCCTCAAAAATAGTGACGTATATATTATCTTTATCTATTTTATAAACCTCGGTAAGAAGTTCCCATGCCCAATTAATTGCCTCTTTTTTAAAATAATCCCCAAAACTCCAGTTCCCTAGCATTTCAAAAAAAGTATGATGATAAGTGTCTATTCCGACTTCTTCAAGATCATTATGCTTCCCAGAAACTCTAAGACACTTTTGAGTATCTGCAATTCTTGAATTTTTAGAATTATTATTACCTAAAAAAAATTCTTTAAATTGATTCATTCCAGCATTAGTGAACATTAACGTTGGATCGTTTTTAATTACCATTGGAGCAGAAGAAACTATTTCATGTTGCTTAGAAGCAAAAAAATCTAAAAACTTTTTACGTACTAATTCAGATTTCATAAAAGATATTATAAATAAATTTCATACAAAGATAAGTATCTGAATGGAAATGACTATTAGGGAAAAGAAAGGATTTAGTATGCTTTTGTTATATTTGCATATTATTATATTCTATAATCTTTAATAGCTTGAATTTATATGGCTAAAGTTAAATACTATTTTGATTACAAAACATTATCCTATATACCTATAATAAAATCAAGAACACTTCAAGTTTCTAATTTTATTCTTTTTATACTGTCTGCAATTATTTTTGGAATATTTTCTTTATTCATTCTATTAAACTCTAATATTATATCAACACCAAAAGAAATAATTCAAGATAGAGAATTGGAAAATTATGCACTACAGTATGATTTAATGAATTTAAAGCTCAACCAAATTGAAAATGTTCTTGAAAACGTTCAGGAAAGAGATAATAATCTATACAGAGTATATTTTGAAGCTAGTCCAATACCTCAATCACAAAGAATTGTTGGTTTTGGAGGAATTAATAGATATAAAAATCTAGAAGGGTTTGAAAATTCAGAAATTATAGTTGATGCCAGCAAAAGGCTTGACATTTTAAGTAAACAATTAGTTGTCCAGTCTAAGTCACTTGATGAGATTGAATATTTAGCATCGAATAAGGTAGATTTATTATCGGCAATTCCATCAATTCAACCAATTAGAAATAAAGATCTTAAACGTCTTGCGTCTGGCTACGGATACAGAAGTGATCCTTTTACCAAAAAACCAAGAATGCATTGGGGAATGGATTTTACAGCACCCAAAGGAACTCCTGTTTATGCTACTGGAGATGGTCTTGTAAAAAGGGCTGATAATAGAGCTTCAGGTTATGGAAAGCACATAAGGGTTGATCATGGATTTGGATATGTTAGCTTATATGCACACATGAACAAGTTTCAAGTCAAAAGAGGTCAAAAAGTAAAAAGAGGTGAAATTATTGGGTATGTTGGAAATACTGGCCGTTCAGCAGGACCCCATCTTCACTACGAGGTTTTTAAGGATGGAGAAAAAATTAATCCCATTAATTTTTATTACGGGAATTTATCTTCTGAAGAATTTGATATTCTATTAAATTTAGCTAGTCAAGAAAATCAATCCCTTGATTAATGTTAGTTAACCTTCCAGAAAAACTTTATTACAATATAGGAGAAGTTGCTAATGCATTTAACGTAAAACCATCTTTATTACGTTTTTGGGAAAATGAATTTGATGAAATCAAGCCAAAGAAAAAAGAATCTGGCACAAGGAAATATACACCAGAAGATATTCAATTAATTCAACTTATTTTCCACCTGGTTAAAGAAAAAGGAATGACTTTAGATGGAGCAAAAAAGCAGTTAAAACAAAAAAAAGGAACAGCAGCTCAACAAGGTATTCTAATAAGGCTTGAGAAAATTAAATATGAACTAAAACAGATTTTAGATCAAATTTAATTACTTTTTTCTAATAAATATTGTGATTGGAACTCCTTTAAAATCAAGATTCTTTCGAAGTTGATTTTCAAGAAATCTTTTGTAGGGGTCTTTAACCAGTTTAGGATGATTACAGAAAAAAGCAAACTGTGGATAAGAAGTTGGTAGTTGAGTACAAAACTTAATCTTTACAAATTTTCCTTTTATTGCTGGAGGAGGATAATTTTCTATAATTGGAAGCATTAAGTCGTTAAGCTTTCTAGTTACTATTTTATTTGAACGGTTTTTATAAACATTAACAGCAAGCTCAATTGCTTTGTAAATTCTCTGTTTATTAAGCGTAGAAATGAATAAAATAGGAACATCTTCAAATGGAGAAATTTCTTTTCTAATTAAAGCTTCGTATTCTTTTACAGAATTTGTTGATTTTTCAACTAAGTCCCACTTATTGACTAATATAACAATGCCTTTATTATTTCTTTGAGCCAACCAAAAGATGTTCTGTACTTGACCATCAAATCCTCTTTTAGCATCCAAAAGAAGTATACAAACATCACTGTTTTCGATAGCTCTTACTGAGCGCATAACAGAATAAAACTCAATATCTTCCTTTACCTTTGACTTTTTTCTAATTCCCGCTGTATCAATCAAATTAAATTCAAAACCAAAGCGGTTATATTTCGTATCTATACTATCTCTGGTTGTTCCGGCAACATCAGTAACTATATAACGTTCCTCTCCAATTAATGCATTAATAAATGAAGACTTACCAGAATTTGGTCTACCCACAACTGCAAATCTTGGTAATAAACTTTGCTCTTCCTGTAAATGATCTGGAAATGTTTCAATCAATTTATCCAAAAGTTCTCCACTTCCACTTCCATTTATAGCTGAAATAGGGAAAATATGTTCAAACCCTAAAGCGTAAAACTCTAGAGAATTATCAAGTCTTTTTCCATTATCAGTTTTATTTACAGCAATAAGAACAGGTTTTTGGGACCTTCTAAGTAATTTAGATATAACCTCATCCATCCCTGTTATACCATCTTCAATATCAACCATGAAAATAATATTATCTGCTTCTTCTATTGCGAGAGTAACTTGTTTATCAATTTCTTTTTGAAAAACATCATCACTGTTTTCAACATAACCGCCAGTATCTATTAGAGTAAAATCTCTTCCATTCCAATCTGATTTACCATAATGACGATCTCGTGTAACTCCACTTTGTGCATCTACAATAGCTTCACGCCTTTGTATCATTCTATTAAAGAATGTTGATTTGCCAACATTTGGCCTACCTACTATAGCTACAATATTTCCCAATTTTTCTGGATTTTGAGCAAAAGTAACCCTTTTTATTTCAACAAAAGTATATGACTAATTTTAGTAACCAAAACGTTTCAATTGCTGAATATTAGATCTCCAGTTTTTTGAAACCTTAACATAAGTTTCAAGATGTATTTTTTTTCCAAAAAAGGCTTGTAAAGATTTTCTTGCACCCGTTCCAACTGTCTTTAATTTTTTTCCTTTGTGTCCTATTAATATTCCTTTTTGACTTTCTCTTTCTACAAGAATTACAGATCTAATTCTTATGATTTTTTCATCTTCAAAAAACTCCTCAGTTTCAACTTCTACAGAATAAGGAATTTCTTTTGTATAATGTTCTAAAATCTGAGATCGTATTGCTTCATTAACAAAAAAACGCTCTGGTTTATCGGTAATTTGATCTTTTGGAAAATATTCAGGTCCTTCAGGTAAAAGACCTTTTAAAATATTTAAAAGTTCAGGAATAAAAAATCCCGTTAAAGCTGAAATAGAATAAATAGAAGCTTTTGGAATTAGTTCCTCCCAGTGCTTCAAGGATGATTCAACTTCATCTTGATTAGACGTGTCTATTTTATTTATTAATACAACCACCGGCAGCTTACTATTTTGAATTTTCTTAAAAAGAGACTCATCTTTAATCTTTGTTTCGCCAATTGAAATCATATATATTAATATATCGGCATCATCCAGAGCTTCTTTAACAAAATTCATCATTGAATTTTGCATTTCATATGCTGGTTTTATAATTCCTGGGGTGTCAGATAAAACAATTTGATAATCTTCTCCATTAACAATTCCTAAAATTCTATGTCTAGTAGTTTGAGCTTTATGAGTTATAATAGACAGATCAAGACCCATAAGCGCATTCATTAGTGTTGATTTTCCAACATTTGGATTGCCTATAATTGTTATAAAGCCAGAACGGTGTGTTATATCTTTCACAAATCAAAGATAGCTTAAGCATCTCAATTTTGTCTAAAAAAATAATTGATGTATATGAATAATTGATGTATATTTGGCGTCCACATCGCGAGGTAGAGCAGTAGGTAGCTCGTTGGGCTCATAACCCAAAGGTCGCAGGTTCGAGTCCTGCCCTCGCTACTAAAACAATAAAACGGTTATACT
>NZ_CEXPNT010000029.1:0-17976 GCF_982709265.1 Candidatus Marivariicella framensis
CGCTTGACTGGCAGTCAAGAGGTCGTGGGTTCGAGTCCCATCTTCTCCACTATTAATAATAAGGGTTTACAGGTAATTGTTTTGTGAACCTTTTTTAATTTGTCCCGAAACTTGTCCCTGATTAGTTTGTGAAAAGTCTAAAAAATCTGATCCAAAAGTTTAAAGAACCACCCCCACTAGGTCTAAATAAATCCACTTTCCTTTTTGGGAGTGCTTCGCTATATGGGTATATTATCCAACTCCTGAAATTACTGAAGAAGATATGCCTGTGGTTTAGTTTATTTTCCAATGTAGGAAATACTTTTCTTGCCTGGATATATTAAAAAGAATCGGTTAGCTTTGTTTTTGAGTTTAATTCTCTGCGTTTTCACTCAATTCAATAGGCTTGTAGCCACCTTTTGATTGGAAGTAAAAAATAAGAAATAAAAAACAGATCAACATAATTACAGGAAAAATAATAATAGTACTCAAAGCCTTTTGAGTTCCATTAGCCTTAAGTTTTTCAATTAGTCCATTTAAAAGTTTCTTATTGGAAGCTCCATCGATAGCTTGATTTAATTTAGCGGCGTCAACCTCTTCATAATTAATAATTGAATAAATAGTTTTATTCTCTAACGGAAGATTCATAATGCCATTATTAACTAATGTTGGTGGCGCAATTTGAGCCAATTCTTGAGAGACTTGAAGCTCATTAATTTGAGAATTTGATTGAAACACCCCAATTATTGGAGCTCCCAGCATACCAACAGTGAGCATACCAATGCCGCTAACAGCGTTCAAGGTAAGCGCGCCTCCTTTAGGTGTTTGTTCTGCTACCACACCTAAAGTGGTAGGCCAGAAAAAAGTTTTCCCTAGACCATACAAAGTCGCTGCGAGGAATATAAACCACCCTGTAGCTATCGAGAGAGTATATAGCCCAAATATGGCGAGAACAGAACTTATAGCTAGTAAGGTTAAAGGTGATATTTTATATAAAATTTTACCAGCAAAAAGCCTAAGGACCAGCATGATAGCCGATGTGTAAATTAGCACCCATCCAGCATCGAAACCCTGTTTATTCGCGACACTCTGCATAATGGATTGAATCCATGAATCGGTACCTAACTCTGTGATAGCTAAAGGCATAATAATAAAGCAAAGAAATAATAGGATTGGACGCCCAATGGTTTTAACATACCATCCAAAAACCGTCACAATTAATACTCCAATAGCGATAAAACCATAACGCATTAAATAATCATCTGATTCAGGTTTAAAGAAATCGTTTAGCTGAAGCACTAGTAAAAATGCAACCAGTATTGCACCACCAATGCCAAACTCTTGTAGCATTTCTTTATAACTAACTCCAGCAGCAACACGTTCATTTTTTGGAAACTTCTGCTTAATTAAGATTATAAAATATAAAAACGCAGGAATAACTGTAATAACTATTTTAATCCACCATTCAACATTACCTAAACCAATTACGATAATACCAGCAAGTACTAATCCACCTGGCCATCCGGCATGTAAAATATTCAACCATTTCGTTTTATTTTTATTAAACATTGTTGCCACCACAGGGTTAATAAAAGACTCAACAGTTCCGTTCCCTAGTGCAAAAATTAAACTTCCCCAATATAATAAGTCATAAGCGACATCAATGTGACCGACTTGTAATTGTTGGTATGCCAAATAGCCTAATATGCCCCATGAAACATGTCCTATAAAAGCAAATATCATCGCTATTTTATAACCAATTCTATCTATAAATAGACTAAAAAAGACAATAGATACAAAAAATGGCCAAATGCCAATTCCTGTAAGTCGTCCAGCTTGAGCTGGATTCAAATCAAAAGCTTCACTCCAAGTATCAATCAAAAAGACTCTAGTAATAAAACCAAAAGCAGTGGTAACTAGGGCTATAAAACAGCCCCAAAATAAAATCATATTTGTAGATTTAGCTGTACTTGTATTCATTTCCATAATTATTTATGTTTTATTAAATTGATACTAAACTTTTAAAGGATTAAAGTGTTAGCGCTTTAAATTTTTGAGTTAATTCTGTTAAAGAGGTTTCTACAGCCATACGTTCTAATGAAGAAGCACCAACAAATCCATGAGCATCGGTGTTTTTAAGAATTATTTTAACGTCTTCTGGAGTATTCACAGGTCCACCATGTGCTAAAAAGATAATATCCTTATTAACTGTACGTCCGGCATTTATTATTTCTTGTGTTCGCTTTATTGCAAAATCCATATCTACTGTAGCTCCAATTACACCAATGGATCCACCTACTGTTGTCCCTACATGAGCAATTATTGTATCTGCACCAACTTTAGCCATTTGAATAGCTTCTTCTGGAGTTGCAACATATACACATGAAAATAAATCCATTTTGGTTGCTAATTGAACCATTTCAACTTCTTTAGAAAATCCCATCCCTGTTTCTTCTAGAATATTTCTAAAAGATCCATCGACAATAGAGTGGGTAGGGAAGTTGTTAATCCCTGAAAACCCCATATCTTTTACTTGTTTTAGAAAATGCCACATGCGTCTGCGCGGATCAGAACCATGTACACCACAAAAAACAGGTATTTCCTCAACGACTGGGAGTACTTCAAATTCTCCAATTTCCATAGCTACGGCATTGGCATCACCATACGCCATTAAGCCAGCTGTAGAGCCATGACCAGACATTCTGAATCGTCCAGAGTTATATATTATAATAAAATCTGCGCCTCCTTTTTCAATAAATTTAGCACTAATTCCAGTTCCGGCTCCAGCTCCAATAATAGCTTTTTTCTTAACCAAAGTTGCTTGTAATCTTTCTCTAACTTCTTCTCTGGTATAAGGGTTTCCTTTTCCCGTCCATGTGTTTGGCATATTTTTAATAATTAATAAAAGTCTGTTTTATATTATTTTAATTAGGTTTTCTACTAATGCAACTGCAAAGTCCTCATCATTAATGTGGGCATCAATTTCTATAACAGGAATAGAGGGTTTTGTATGTTCTTTGATTGATTCAAACAAAGCCTTATCCACTTCGGGTTGATAGAAAATATCACCCTCACTATCAATTTGAGAAATTCCTTTTATAGGCAACAGCACCGTTACTTTTGCTTCAGACTTATTCAATTTAGTGGCTAGACGTTCTCCAAGAATTTTATTTTCTTCCCTATTAGTTCTTAACAAAGTAACATCTGGTGCCCAACTATAAAGTTGTCTAGATTTAAATTCTTCTGGAACCGTATCTAAATGAGCAAAATTCACCATATCTAAGCAACCAGGGACAACTACTTGAGGAATTTCCATTTTGGAAGCTGCTGTTAAACGCTCAGGACCTGCACTACAAATGCCACCGCAAAGATCATCTGCTAATTCTGTGGTAGTAACATCTAGTACAGCATCAAAGCAACCTTCTAAAATTAAAGATTCCATTGTAGCACCTCCAACTCCTGTAGCATGAAAAGCTAATACTTCATAACCTTTATCTTTCAATAGGTCAGTGCATTTATCTACACATTTAGTTGTGTTTCCAAACATGCTTATAGCAATACTTTTTTTTATATTGTCTGAAACTTCCACTTTTACATCCACCATACCACAAATGGCTGCGGCTGCTTGTTGTATTAACAATTTACTAATACTATTAAGTCCGGCAACGTCAACAACAGAGGGCATTAAAGTAATATCTTTAACACCAACTTGTCTTGAAAGGTCTTTGGCCGCAAGCGTTGTTAAGCAAAGTTTTGGTATGCCTAACGGAACCACTTGCATCGCTGACAAAGCAATATAGGTACCACCCCCGCCCCCCATACCAATAACACCTTTTATTTTATTTTCAGCTACAAGCGTTTCTAAAATTTTTGCAGCTCCTTGCCCCATTAAATCTACAGCTTTCCCCCGATCTCCAGAGTTTTTAATAGCCTCAATTGAGATTCCTGAAGCTTCCGCCACTAGAGAATTATCAAAATCAATGGTGAAATTAGCGGTGCTTTCCATAACACCTGTATTTATAGTAATAACGTGTTGATCTTTATTTTGAATGCATTCTAATAGATAGGAGAAATCTTCACCTTTTGTGTCGAAACATCCTAGTATTACAATCTTTTTTTCTACTGTATTCATTATAAAACACTATTTAATTAAACATTAAAATCGAATACCACAACTCGCTCTAATTTAGGGATTACTAAATTCTTTACTTTTTCATGAATAGGATGTGGTAAATAAGCTTCTCTAGATTCGGGACTATCAAAAGTCATTATAAACCCATATGTATACCCATCGTTGAACCCTTCGCTACTATCATAAGGTCCATGCTCCATTTTTAAAAGTCCAGGGATTTTTCCAACCATAGCTTGCATTGTTGAAAAACATTCTTCAATTTCTTGATTTGTTATTACTTCTTTAAATTGAAACATTCCGAAGTGTCTAGTCATAATATTTTTTTTATTTGTATTTAATCTTGTATAAAAGCAAATACGCCTTTTTTATTACCGATCACAATATCAATCTTACCGTCATTATTTAAATCACCTGTGCTAATTTGTCTTCCAACTCCAGAATGATCATCAATTAAATAAGGGATAAATTCTACAGTCCCATCCGGACATCTATTTGTTTTAAACCAATATAAAACAGCAGGGTCTTCAGAGCCTGGGTCACGTCCATTATGCGCATAATAACATTTTCCAGTCACAATATCTAGAATGCCATCACTATCTATATCAGCAAAATCTAAGGCATGTAACTGACTAAAAGATACGCCATATTTATTATCTGCTTTTAAGTTGGTCATTATTTTATGCTCCTTAAAAGCAATATTATTATTTGTACTTATTTGCTCATGCCATGAGAGGCCATAACCATGAGCGTTCATAGCTGTTACAACATCATTATCGCCATCGCCATCAACATCAAAAGCAAACATCTGGGCACCTCCTTGCTCAGGAGAAAAAGGGTGTTTATGGCGCTTCCAAACCGTTATATAATTCCAATTCGTTGGTTGCTCCCACCATCCACTTTTTTCTAGTATATCTATAAGTCCATCCATATTAATATCACTTGCCCCCAGACCGTGAGGAGAACGTTTTGGGTCGTATGGGCTAATAGCTAAAGTCTCCCATTCATTTTCATTATCTCCATTGGGAATTCCCAATGTAATTTGCCCATTACTAAAAGCTAAAAGCTCCTTTTTTTCATCACCAATTATATTAATTAAGTTAGGAGATTCATGATCAACATGTTTCTGTGCGTCTTGATATTTAGGTTTTTCTTTTACTTTCTCAAAGGACTTCGATCTTTTTCCGGGGTTTTTAATCCATTTACTATCGGTTCCTGGTAGTCCAATGCGTAATATATCTGTCCACTTATCATTATTAAGTTTATATGGAAACGTGAAGAAGTTGGTTGCATAACCTTCTAATCCAGGACCTGTAATGGGATAGTGTTTTACTGGCGCATATGTAAATTTTTTTTTGAACTCTGGACCTTTCCACCATACAGATCCCGCTATAACATCTTGATAGCCATCAGCATTAATATCTCCTATTGATGCACCTTCTGTAATATACTTATCTAACAATTGTACTTTTTTAAAAGACACGTTTGTGAGTGGCAATTTTTCTGTTTGAGCCTTTATTTGTAGTGATGTTATACAAATAAAGAAGCTAACAGAAAATTTTATTTTATTTAAAGTATACATCTATAAAAACAATTTATTTTAATGTTTTAATATAAGCCAGCAAATCTGCAACTTGTTTATCAGAATAATCATCAATAAGCCATTTAGGCATAAACGAACGCCCACCTATGAAACTTTGCGATTTAATTTCACTAGCTTGAATGAAAACTTTGGCACCTCCCATAAAACCAATAGAAGTCCCTCTATCATCTCTTTTTATAAGATATCCCTCAATATTGCTCTCATCATTTTTAGTAACTCTATAAACGGCATAATAACCTTCTAATGCAGCATCTGGATTAAGAATAGCCGTTAATAAAGCTTCATTTTCTCGTAATGCCGAACCGTCAAGCGCAGGAGCATAATCATATCCTTTATCCCCAACGCTATGACATAGTATGCATGTTTGAAATAGTCCTTCTCCTTCTTTTGCATTGCCATCTTCTTTTTCTGCAATAGCCATAAAATATTCAAGTTTAGTCTCAAAGGCTTTTTTATCTTCTTCCTGTCGCTTTTTTACTTGGTCTAATATCTCTATTCCGACAGGATCTTCTTTGTTAGATTGGTGTATTTTTTCCGCGCTAGAAATATCAAAAATTTTATGTAATAATAATTCCTTTTTAAACAATTTTTTTAAAAGTGAAGCGCCATTTTTGGACCCAGATAAAATATTTGCAACTAGTTTTTGTTGTGTTTCATCTAATTTTGGTAACCATGTTGTTAAAATGGTGATAGCCTGAGGTTGATCTACCTTTACTAGCGCGTGTAAGGCATAAACTCTTATTTCATCCTTTAAGTTATTATTCTTGGCCAATTGCAAAAAAATCATTTTATTTTGTTCGGGTTGATTTTCAAGAGCAAGTAGTATTAAATTAAGAGTCTCCTCTGAAGAAGTTTCTTTAATTAATGGTATAATATTATTTTGAAGGTTTTTAACTCGTAACTTGCCGATGGCCTCCAGACCTAGACGTTGCGTAGATTCATCCTTGCTTTGCAGCAAAGATTTTACAGGATTTGATAGCAATTGAGTTAATTGACTAGATTGTACTTGAGTTAAATTTTTTAATGCGTATTTAACGTAAGTTTCGGCCTTTTCTTCTTGTTCTAATGTAGGTTTAACAGCTTTAAATATAGCTGGATTAGAAAGCATCTTTGCGGCAATTATAAATGTAGATTCATTTAAGCTCATTTTTCCGCCTTGTTGTCCCCATAAATCAAGAAAAATACGTTCACGTTCTTTCTCTTCTAATGCTTGACTTGCCCATATAAGATTAGCAGGGTCTAACTGTTCTGCTTGAGGTGAAGCAATAAACTTTTTTAATTCATCTGAATAACTTTCAAGTGTTTTTCTTGCCAAAAAACGTTCGAAATTGCGTTCATAAGACCCTCCCATTTCATTGCCCTCAAGTTCAGGTTTACAGGCTTTTACCAATAGATTTATAGTTTCTGCATTAGCAACACCTACTTCGTTTAATGTTCTAAGTACTTGAGAGCGAACCATAGGGTTGCTGTCTTCAGAAACATGCTCTAATGCACTAGCAATCGCACTAGCGTTTAATGAAAACGAGGCCAATGATCTCACAGCTTCTCTACGTAAATTATGTTCTGGAGACGCAAGTAATGTACGTATTAAATTTTTATCATAATAATGAATATCTTCTATAGACCATAATGCTAAAATGCGCGTTGTTTCACTTTGAGATTTGTCTGAAGCGAGAGCCAACAACTCATTTGAAAGGTTTTTAGTTTCTTCAATTGGACGATCACTTATTTGATGCCATGCGGCACGTTTTGCCCAAAGGGAAGGCGATTTTAAATGTTCGACAAGGTCATTTGTTTTAACTTCATAAAAGTTCTCAATAGTTCTTGGTTTTTGTGATTTATGACGAATTCGAAAAATACGTCCGTGAGATTTATCACGATCTGGATGCGTTGTTGGTAATTCGTTATGCGAAATGATTTTATTATACCAATCGGCAAAATATAAACTACCATCGGGACCAAATTCCATATTAACAGGCCTAAACCAGTCATCTTCAGAAGTTAAAAAATCTGGTAAATGTTTAGAAAAAACAGTGCCATCAGGATTACGTATAACCTTTACAGCATTTATTTTACTTGTAATAGGGTTTGCTATAAAGGCAACATCTTTCCATGCTTTTGGAAACGACCCTTCATCATCATCAGAAAAGGCTATACCAGAAACTCCAGTTCCACCTAAGCGAAAATCATGTAACTTTAAATACCAAGGTTGATACGAACGAACACGCTCACTTCCTATTCCAGGAAATGCTGTTCCTCCTTCCATAGGAACTACAGAATATCCCAAGTCATTAGCTTCAGAGGCATACCATTGTCCACTGCCTCTAAGTTGGAATCCCCAGATATTGTTTAACCCTGCGTTTACTAACTCAAGTTTTTTGGCATCCAAAGAGAATCTAGCAATTTTACTAAAATCGATACGCAATTTGGCATCACTTACTAACGAGGTCACGTTTCCTTTATTAAGTGCACCATGACTAAAATGAATCCAATCTCCAGGAGCTCGAACTAATAAGTGCGCCATAGTATGGGTATCTGTAATACCAAAACCAGTTAATAAAGGTGTACGCTTATCTGCCTTTCCATCATTATCAGTATCACTTAAAAAAAACAATTCTGAACCTTGTGCAACGTAACTACCATTTTTATAAGGCAATATACTTTGTGGAATGGATAATCCATCTGCCCAAACATTCGTTTTTATATCTGAATTATTATATAAGTTTGAAATTACTAATATTTTGTCTTTCCCTTTTTTTTGACCACGATACAATGAAAAAATATGTTTGAATTTTTCATTTTTTTCCTGAGCTTCAGGATTGTCCATTAATTTTATTAACTCATTCCATTTAACATCTGCAACAGGATCTAGAGGATACATTTGGGCTGTTTGTGTCCATAATTTTCCCGCATCATCAAAGGTTATATCTATGGGGTTGATAACACCATCTCTTTCACTTGCAACCAATTCGACTACAAAACCCTCTGGAACCTTAAAACCTGCTAACTCTTCTTCTGGAGAATTCAATTTTTCTCGTTGAGAAAACGTTTTTCTTGAATACTTAACTAACTGTTTTTCAGTTAGAGTAGGATCGTTATCAATTATTGATTTATCTACATTTTCACATGCAATGATTAGTATGGTTACTAAACTTATTAAAAGAGATGATTTAATTCTATTCACTGTGTTTATTATAAAGTTATTGATATTTAAAGCTGGGTAATGGTAATATTCTTAAATTCTATTTGTGCATTACCACCACTATGCAATTGCATTCCAAAAACACCCTTAGAAGGCATGCTCTTGTCTGTTTCTATATATTCACAAGTTTTAACACCATTAATATAGAGTTCATGTTTATTACCTTTGCATCTTATAATATAACTGTTCCAACCATCTTCTTTTAAGAGGTGTTTTAAAGTACTCAAGTCTCCACTTATAAGTTTTCCACGGCGGTGCTCATCATAAATATCTCCCCAATATCCTTTTCCTATATCCGCTTGATAGCCAATGATTTTATTATCTTTAATTGTTGAACGATACTGAATTCCACTATTAATTAATCCTAAACCATGATCTCCAGTAAGTTTAAAAAGACAACGAAATTCGAAATCCTCATACTCTTTGACTGTATGTAAATAAGTGTTTGAAGTGATTTTTTTAGTTCCATCTCCGCCAGTAATGACACCATCTATTACAGACCAGATGCTTTGATTAGATTGTTGCACAGTTTTCCAACCTTCTAATGAATCACCATTAAATAGTGACGTTGTTGTAACTGTTTTTTGTGCAAAACAACTTAAGCTGCTTAAAATTAAAATGGATACTGCTAATTTTGAAAACTGAGTTAGGAAATTTTTTTTCAATTGGAAATTATTTAGGTAAACAAACTCTAATATAAAAAATGAATAGACTTAATCATTTAGATAATCCACTCAACTTTGTGTCTGAAAATGACAATTATCCTCATAAAAACTTTAAAATTTGTCTCAAAAAACATTTTGCTAATTCCAAAAGATCTTTATTATAATATACATTTAAACTAGTTTTTTTTAAATATTTATGCTAAAAACTGTAATTTAATTTTAATAAAACTCTTCTACGTAAAACGGGAAAAACTATAAAACTAGCATCTGGATTGGCCGCAATAAATTCAGGAGTCACTCCATTTGCATTAGCACCAAAACTATTAGCGCCAAAAAAATTGGCTAATCCTTCAGAGTTAAACAGGTTGGTTGCTAACATGTTTACTGATATATGTTTACTAATTTCATAACTAACTCCCGCATTAAAAACACTATAAGCGGGAAGTATAAATCCATTAGACACATTACCATAACGTTTGCCTAAAAACTGCCATTTAATAAATGCTGATATATTGTCTTTTTGATATTCGCTACTAAGGTTAAACATTAACTTAGGGTTAAAGGGTAGTATATTACCAGAATAATCTATAATAATATCGTCATTTGTGTCAACCGAACCTGCTGCATTATAAACCTTCCATTCGGTAGCTTTTGGGTTCTGAATAATTCCGTTAAAATGAAAAGTAATATTCTGCAAAGGGGAATAAACACTTTCCCATTCTAAACCAATTGTTCTTGATGTATTAAATTGAATCGGTGTATAGAAAATATTATTATCGTTTGAATCAAATTCGAAATTAGCTAAACCAACATTTTTAAGCTGGCTCCAAAATGCGGTGCTTGTAAATGAAAAGTTTTTAAGATTATACTTTACACCTATTTCGGCTTGGTTTATTTTTTGGACTTCTCCCTTTTTGTTTATGGGTACATTTGAGAAATTATTAAAATAGTGATTTAATTCAGGGGCCTTATTTCCTTGTGAAAATCTAGCAAATAAAGCAGCTTCATTATCAATTTTATAATTAACACCTCCTGAAAAGGACAGGTATCTATAATTGTAATTAAAACTATCTTTTTCTCCTGTTGGAGCTAAAACGCCATTATCATAAGCTGTATTATCATTTCCGTCTAGACCTCCATTTTGCACAAATGGAGCAAAACGATCTTTGCTACCTTTATGTTTAATGGTTTCATGACGTAATCCTAAATCTAAATGAACTTTATCTGTAACCTTCCATCGATCATTAACAAAAGTAGATACCTGACTTACTTTAGCGTTAGAATTTACAAAAAATAAACCGCCGTAATTGCTAACACCATTGGAATCGGATAGTTCAATTACAGATTGACCCGGATTCTCAAGTGTTACATGAAGCAATCTAGGGTTTGGCTCATATGTTACAAAAGCAAAACTTCCTTGAGTGAATAAAGACGTGTCTGAAAAACCTAAAGCAAAGCCTGTTGTAATATCATGATGTTCTAATTTTTTTTGTAATGTAAATTGATTCATCCACTCATCCGCTTTATTATCTTTGTACCAAGCAGAAGTTCCCATAATGGCATCATTTGGTAAAGAACCTTCACTTAAGTATTGTATGGGATTACCTGCTAAAACACCACTATTATCAACTCTAGCAATTTCATAGCCTGATTGTGCATCTCTAAAAACAACCTGACCAATAGGGAAATCAGCACCGCTAATAAAATAGGCTAGCGGGTTGTTTAAAGAAACAAATGCATTACTTATTGAGGTTTGCCAATTGGCATCTTTGGCAGAAAATTTAATGTTATTTCTTAATAGCCAATTATTACCTATGTCTTGGGATACATCAAACCCAAAAGCTAAATCTTTAGCGTGAACACCTTGTGATGGGTCAAAACTATTTGATGCCCCACGAGAAAGGTTTCTTCCGTCAGGAATATTGCCGTTAAAACTTGACATTAATAACGAGGTTGAACCAAAATTTTGTCCAAAAGCTGGAGCAGGGTTGTCCCAGTTTGTAGCAGCAACACCTGTATACCGATTTGTGTAATCATCTAATATTTTTCCATAAAATTTTAAGTATCCATGTGCATTCTTTTTAATGATATTGGATTTAAACTGTCCGCCTTTGCTAAAAGTAAAATCCGTGTTTCTAGCACCATCATCATGTCTGTAATGTCCACCTGCATTAAAAAACCAGTTATTACCTAACGGCCCTCCAATACTAGCATCTATTTTGTATAAGGAATTCCCTTCTCCTTGAAAACCACTTGCTAGTTGAACATCACCTTCAAATTCATTTCGAACACCTTGCGAGATAAAATTATATATACCCCCAGGAGCATTAAGTGCTGTAATAGAAGAGCTTCCACCTCTTAGAGCTTCCACTTTTTTGGTAGTTAGGTCTAGGCGATGAAAAAGATCTGGACTATAATATGAATGTTGAACAAGACTAACAGGAAGCCCGTCTTCTTGAAGAGACACATAATACCACCCTGTATCATCTTCTGCTGAGGCTGAAACACCTCGTGTATAAACTTTAGTAAATACTTCACCTGCTGATGCGTCTGTAAATGTGCCAGGAATATTTTGAAGTAAACTTGCAGTTCCCTGCGGATATACTTGTTGAAGTGCTTTAGAGTTAAGTATACTAAGTGATGTACTGGATTCTAGCTGAATTCTAGGATCAAAACTACCTGTAACTACTATGTTTTGTAGGTTTAACAAATCATCTTCTAAAACAAAAGAAAGTGTTACATCTTTTTGAGTCACTTCAATAGTGTCCTTTATAGTTTTATGTCCCAAATATGAAATAATTATTACATAGTTGCCAGCAGGGATATTTTTTATTTTAAAAAGCCCATCTGCATTAGTTATGCTTGTATGGATAGAAGGACTTAAAACAATATTTGCGGCTTCTAAAGGATTATCATGACGATTTTTTACTTCTCCGTTAATGTTACTTTGAGAAAAAACTGTATTACAAAACGGACTTGTTATTGTAAAAAGAAAAAGCATTATAATTTTGTTCATATTTATATTTGAAAAATGTAAAGTTATTAAATAGAAGTCTTAAAAAAAGAGATGCTTGGCTCTTTAAAAAAGCGGATTAATTCAATATTATTGATTTCTGTTTTATCTAATCTTTAATTGATATATGACGCCAATAGCTGCTATTAAAAGTCCAATAAATTCCCTAGCACCTTCTAAATAGGGCTTATCATAAACCATTTCGTCAAAAATCTCTTCTCTGTTTTTTGTTTCTAAATAGTCAATAAATAATGGAAAATAAAATGCAGAGTATGCTAATAAAGCTATTATTATTAAAATTAAAAGCGATTTAGAAATGGGTTTAAAGTTGCTATATAAACATATAATTGATACAATGAAATATATTGAAAACCATAAAAAACCATCAGGATCATTTATTTGTAATAGCGCAAAAATGATAAAGACAACACATAGAATAAAATTAGTAATCTTTTTCTGTTTGCTAAATGCTTCAATCTGTTTCATTTGTTTTTTCAACTTAGATTCTATATTCGTCATTAAAAAGATATTAGGATAACCACAACCTTTACTTATTATTATTTAGCTTCCAAGAAGTCACCTATTTGTTGGTAAGCTTTATATCTTTCATTATATAGTTTTGTGCTTTCTAAATCAGGTTTATAGATTTTGTCAAATCCTTGACCTAAAAATGAAGCTGCCGTTTCAACATCATCATAAATGCCAGCAACCACTGTAGCGAACATAGCAGAACCGAGTGCGCAACTTTGCTCAGCCGTATTGACTTTTATAGGCACTCCTATCACATCTGCCATTGTTTGCATGACAAAATCAGACTTTCTAGCTACACCTCCTAAAGCTATAATACCTTTGATGGGAATACCTTTTTCAATAAAATGCTCCACGATTTTTTTTGAACCGAAACAAGTTGTTTCTACCAAGCTTCTAAAAATATTTGGAGCATCACTTGCCAAATCAAGATTAAAAATTCCTGCTTTTAAATATGGATTCGCATTAGGGGTTCTACGTCCATTAAACCAATCTACAGCCAATTCTGAATATGCGTCGAATGGCAAACGTTTTGCAGCTTCACTTAAATCCATTAAAATATTGGTTTCAATGGATTTAATGAGCTGTTGTTTTACTTCATCGTCTAAATCAGACTTTAGAATATAATCAAATGTTGTTTTGGTAAGCAGTTGTTTGAACCAGTCGTAAACATCACCAAATGCTGATTGACCTGCTTCAAAACCAATCATGCCAGGAATAATCGACCCATCCACTTGTCCACTAATACCAGGCACCAAAATCTGTTTTTTATCACTTCTTGGGATAACCAACATATCACAGGTTGAGGTCCCCATGACTTTACTCAAGTAATACGGTTTTATTTGACCACCAACAGCTCCAAGGTGTGCATCCAAAGCTCCAACACCAACCTTTACGTTTTCGTCCAATCCGAGTTTTAATGCCCATTTAGCACATAAATTCCCTGCAACGGTATCTGAGGTAAATGTTTCTGAAAATAAAGGATGTTCAAGATTTTTAAAGAGAGGGTCCAATGAGGTGAAAAATTCTTCTGGTGGTAAGCCACCATGTTCTTCTGACCACAACGCTTTATGTCCAGCAGCACAAACGCTTCGCTTTATATTTTTGTAATCAGTGCCTCCAGTTAGTAAAAAAGACATCCAATCACAATGCTCTAGCCAAGTGACCATATCATTGCTAACTTTTGTGTCCGCCCTTAAAGCATACAATAATTTCGCCCAAAACCATTCTGATGAATAAATACAGCCTGAATATTGGATGTAGTTGGTTTCGAAAATTTTAGCATGATTATTTATTTCATCGGCTTCCTTCATTGCGGTATGATCCTTCCAAAGAAAAAACATGGCATTAGGATTGTCTTTAAATTCGTCTTTTAAAGCTAAAGGCGTGCCTGTTTTATCTACAGGTCCTGGCGTTGAACCTGTCGTGTCAATGGTGATTGCTTTTACATTTTGTATAATACCTTTTGAAACATTTTCAATTAAGTTTTTTATAGTAAATTCAAGCCCTTCCAAATAATCCATTGGGTGCTGTCTGAATTGATTTTTAGAAGGATTACAGTATAACCCTTTCTTCCAACGCGGATACTCATATTCAGCCTCTGCAACGATAGTACCATTGTGGGCATTAACCAATATTGAGCGAACTGAAGCTGTACCATAATCAACACCAATTACATACTTATCATCCATATCACTGATTATTAACTGTATAATACATTATAGATTCCACGGGCTATAAAGTCTGTCCCTACTATTCTATTTGTCTTTTTCATTGGTAAATATCTTTATATAAAATTCTAATTCCTCAGCTTCTTGATTATTCAATGGCTTATTAGACTTTGATAACTTGTTAAAACGTTTTTTCTGAAAAGCTAACATTTCTGTCATCATTTCTTCACCTACTTTTCTAGCAAATTTACTATTGGGATATTGAGTAATATCAGTTAATTCTAGATAAGTAGATCCTATTGGTCGACTATTTTTACCTTGTATTGAGTAATCTCCAATATCTTCTTTTGCCTTCATTGTCATGCTCTTAAGCTCTTGAACTATTTCAGGAAATTCATTCACAAGATTTTTTGTTTCTCCAATATCTGTTTCTAGATTATACAATAAATCATTTTTGAATATGCCTGCATAGTTAGTAATCCAATCAGCTGATTCGCCATATCTTCCAGGTCGAACTTCAGGTCTAGCAAAATGTAATTTCCATTTACCTGACCTAACTGCCTGCAACCAAGTGCCTGCATAATGATAATATATTTCATGTGGTATTTTTGTGTTTTTTTGATCCAAAATATATGGAAATAAATTTTTGCCGTCTATCACTCTATCATCAGGCATAGAAGCTCCCGCTGCTGCAGCAATAGTAGGAGCCATATCAATAATGCCAGTTATTTCACTGTATACTTTAGAGGCTGGAATAACATTTTTCCATTTCATAATCATTGGTACACGAACACCACCCTCCCATGTGGTCATTTTACTTCCCTTGAGTTTGCCAGCACTTCCCGATTGTTCACCATGTCCTGCCCAAGGGCCATTGTCTGAGGCAAAAATGATTAAAGTATTTTCTTCTAATCCTTCTGCTTTTAATTTTTCAACTATACGACCAACGCTCCAGTCAATTTCCTCTATAGCATCTGCATATAGTCCGTTCCCACTTTTACCTCTAAAACTTTCTCCAGGGTAAATTGGTATATGGGGCATTGTATATGCTAGATATAGAAAGAAAGCCTTTTTTTTATTTTTTTCAATAAAAAAAAGACTTTCTTCTGTAAAGTCTCGTGTCATTTTTGAATGATCTGGACGCATAGTAAGCAATGAATCATTACGATAAAGAGGAACTGCAAAATTTTCGAATTTTTGTGTTCCATTGACTAATCGAATGCCATAGAAATAATCAAAACCTTGCTGGTTAGGAGCAAAAACATCTTCATTACCTAAATGCCATTTTCCAATACATGCAGTTTTATAATTTTTAGTTTTAAGAATTTCCGCAATAGTAACTTCATCTGGATTTAGCCCAAAAGGGGATCCCCAAAGCTGAACATCTGGAAACCCTGCTCTAGGGGCATAACAACCTGTAAGAAAAGCTGCTCTTGTAGGTGAACAGATAGGATGAACATAAAAGTCAGTAAATTTAACCCCCTCAACTGCCAATTGATCAATGTTAGGGGTTTCTATGGTCTTAGAGCCATAACTTCCTAAATCTGCATAACCCTGATCATCTGAAAGGATAAAAATAATATTAGGTAATGCCCCGTCGTCACTAGAAACGTTTTCACTTTGTTGAGCAGATAAAGTTCCAAATGAAAAAAGACAGATAAAAAGATTGATTATATTTTTAATACCCACCTTAATTATTAAGGTTTTAAAATGTTCTTTAGCTTTCACAGTTAATATGCTTGTTTTCTGTTTTCTAATCTTTCAGGTGCGGATTCACCCCGCTACCTTTTACTCTGGTTGGATTATTAATATTTCCAGTATAATTGAGAAGTCTTTTCTGATCTTTTCCATTAATGTTCCAATCTCCTAGTTCTTTTCGTGCTTTTTGGGCATGAGATAATAACCTTTGAACAACCTCAGGGTATTTATCTGCCAGATCAGTTTGTTCTCCTATTTCATCTCCAAGATCAAAAAGAACAGGCTTGTCAAGCTTTTGAAAACCTCCCAGACTTGAACGCGACCAAAAAACTTTGCTCTCAGGAATTCTCGGCAGATGAAGTTTCCAGTTTCCTTCACGTAAAGCTTCAAGTGTAATACCATTATAATAATACAAAATATCGTGCTCTGTTTTTGATCTCTTCCCTTTTAAAACCTGGGTTATGTCAACACCATCAATTTTCCTGTCATTTGGCAACTCCGAACCAGAAAGATGAACAATTGTTGGAAATATGTCCATAGTTGAACAAACCGCATCGCTCACTTGCCCCGGAGGGATTACACCCGGCCATCTGGCAATGGATGGAACACGATGGCCACCTTCGAACGTGTTATACTTGGAACCCTTCAATGGCCAGGCTGATCCTGCAGGAAGCCATGGTCCGTTATCTGAAATAAAAAACACAAGAGTGTTTTCATCGATTCCCAGATCTTTTATTGCTTTTAAAACTTCCCCGACCTGCCAGTCAAGTTCTCTTACCAGAGCAGGATAGATCTCATCCCCACCATCTCGCAGGTGCCCCTTTATAGGTTGATTTTGATAAATCTCCCATTCTGCCTCTGTGGCAAATTGCTTATTAGGCTGCCAAGGTCCATGAGCAAGGTAATGAGCTAAATAGATGAAAAATGGCTTGTCCTTGTCATGACTTTTTTTCATAAATTCTATTGTTCTCTCTGTCAATTTATGATGAATATCTTGATAACGAACAGAATCTTCAACAACTTCATCACCTTCATATACAGGATTTGTACCGCCGATAGGAAAATTTCCAAGGCTTCCATAATATTCATCGAAACCATGGCGTAGAGGATAAAATTTTGAATCCCATCCGAGATGAGATTTTCCATACATGGCAGTACTATATCCTAAAGGTTTAAGTATTTCAGGAATTGTTAATTCTGATTGTTGTAAGCCAATATTTTGTTGATAATCATCTCCAAAAACAGCGATGGCATTAGGGACAGTGGGTAAGCCAGATCGATTAGGATATCTTCCTGTAAGTAAAGAAGCCCTGCTGGGAGCGCAAACACTACTAGTAGATTGCCAATCTGTGAATCTAACTCCTTCCTCAGCCATTCGATCTATATTTGGTGTTTGTATTGCTGGATCTTTAGCGCCATAGCAAGAAAGGTCGTTGTAGCCTATATCATCTACAAAGATCACAATAATATTTGGTTGTTTATTTTTACT
>NZ_CEXPNT010000030.1:0-17443 GCF_982709265.1 Candidatus Marivariicella framensis
GTAAACACTATTATTGGGCGCTTAGCTCAGTTGGTTCAGAGCATTTGGTTTACACCCAAAGGGTCGGGGGTTCGAATCCCTCAGCGCCCACATTTTTAACCTCACTTTATAAGTGAGGTTTTTTTATTTATAATTTGAAATGTAATGATCTTCTCTTTCTTTTTTTAGCATTCCCATTGTTTCATCCATAAATTTATTTCGATCATTTCTTGTTTTAAATACCCATATACAAATAGTTTCACTACTATGATAAATTGCTTTTAATTCATCATCAATTTCACATATTTCTTTGGGAATATTGGTTTTTATACAAATCATGCTATCATAACTTTAAGTTCTATTCCTTAATAATAAGAAAATATATAAGTAAAATTAAGACTTTAAAAGTGGGATGAAATTCAAAATAGATGAATAAACTTTATTTTATGATTTTAAAGACAATTCTATCATGTTTAATATCAATTGTTTCCAGTTGAGATTTAATCTAACTTGTACCCTTTTTTATTCTTACTTCAAAAGTCAAAAGAAATTCTAAATCATTTTTATACAGTAAAATATTACCTTTCACCTAGATTTAATGACTAATAATTTATGAATAAAAAAAATCTAACTTTTCTGGTAAATAAGTATGATCTTTTTGAAGCTGCTTTTTCAGAGGACAGCATTCCAATTTCAAAAACCGATGAAGTCATATTAGAAATTGAAAGATATGCTTTTACTACAAATAATATTACGTATGCAGTTATTGGGGATACGTTAGATTATTGGAATTTCTTTCCAGCTGAGGAACCTTATGGTATTGTCCCAGTTTGGGGTTTTGCGAATGTTATTTCTTCTCAAAATGAAAATGTTTCTGAGGGAGAAAAGTTTTATGGATATTTTCCTATGAGCAAATACTTAAAAGTTATACCAAAAAAGGTAAACACCCATGGCTTTATAGATGATTCTAATCATAGAAGAAAACTTCCTTCAGTATACAATCATTACCTAAAAATTTCAAAAAATACAGATGAATCACTAGAATATCATCCTTTAATAAAACCTCTATTTTTAACTTCGTTTTTGAATTATTATTTTTTGAAAGATGAAAAATTTTTTGAATGTGATCAGATAATTCTTACAAGCGCATCTTCTAAAACAGCTTTATCTTTGGCATTTTTATTATCTAAAAATAAACTAGAAGACAAAAAAAAAATTATAGGTATTACATCGGATAAAAACATAAAATTTTTATCAAAAATTAAATTTTATGACACCGTTTTATCTTATGATAATGCAGAGGAAAAACTTAATTCATCAAAATCAATAATAGTTGATTTTGCTGGGAGCTCTGATTATCTAAAAAAATTATCTGATTACTTAGCAGACTCATTAAAATACGTCAGTTTAATAGGATTAGCAGATTGGTCTTCAAAAACTAATTTTAAATCAATTCCTAATTCTAAATTTTTCTTTGCACCAAATCATGCTGAAAAAAGATACAAAACAATGGGAGTTAAAAAAACCACATTATTGGCTGAAGTCTTATTGAAAGAATTTATTATGAAAATTAAACATGACATAAAACTAAAATATTTTAATGATCCCAAAGAATTACATGAACTGTATTTAAAATCCTTAAAAGGACAAATAGATCCAAGTAAGGGTTATATGGTACAGCTAAGTAATTAATGAACCTTTGACGGAGTTTTTATATCTTCGCAATGATGACAATTGATGAAAAATTCAAAGCTATTGGTACAAATAATGCTCCTGGTCAGGAAGTCCGACAAAATCTAGGAGATCTTAACACCATTATGCTTGGCGAGAAACTTGATGGAGTTCATATTGATTTCTCTCATGGGGATGTAGATGCCTTTCCTCCAACACCCGGTTCTGATGAAGCTTGGAAAGAGGGTTTTAGTAGAGGTGGATCTCAAGCGTATACTGAGTATAGAGGATCGGCTGAAATAAGAAATAGACTGGCTGCTAGACTTGGGAAGTTTACTGGCAGGCCAATTGAAGCTAATAGCGAATTGATTATAACTCCTGGAACTCAAGGGGCATTATTTTTGGCACTTGCTTCAATGGTTAATGCTGGGACAAAAGTTGCTGTAGTTGAACCTGACTATTTTGCCAACCGCAAACTTGTTAAGTTTTTCGGAGGTGACATTTTACCAATTCCTCTAAACTACAAGGATACTCAATTTGAAAACAGCCCAGATCTAAATCGAATTGAAGACGCATTTAAAGCAGGAGCAAAGGTTTTAGTCTTTTCAACACCCAATAATCCTACAGGTCTTGTCTATTCAAAAACTACAATAACTAAAATAGCAGATTTTGCAGCAACCCATGATGTTAGTGTAATTGTGGATCAACTGTACTCTAGAATGCTATATAGTGGTGAGGTCTATACTCATCTTCGTTCTTGTGATGTTCAGCCTGAAAATCTTATTACTATCATGGGGCCATCAAAAACTGAATCTCTTAGCGGATTTCGCCTTGGAGTCGCATTTGGCACACCAAAATTGATTGAAAGAATGGAATCCCTTCAAGCTATAGTTTCTTTGCGTGCTGCAGGATACAATCAATCAGTTCTTGATACTTGGTTTCAGGAACCTTTGGGCTGGATTGAAAATCGTATTCGAGAACATGAATCAATAAGAGATGAATTACTACAAACTTTCAGGGCTGGTAATATCTATACAGCAACCCCACAGGCTGGCAGTTATCTTTTCCCACAACTACCCCCGCTTCGTATAGATTTATACACTTTTATACACTTACTGCGATATCAGGCAAAGGTGATAGTTACGTCTGGATCAGAATTTGATCCAGCTTGTATGGATAGTATCCGACTCAACTTTTCACAGGATTACTCTGCTGCAGTTTCAGCAGCAAAACGAATTGTAAAAATGGTGGAAATTTACCGCATATGAACAAAATTGGTTAAAGTTTATTTTGAACATAATTATAGCATGCTTAGCATCAATAGTTTTTATTCTAGATTTAATTAATACTAAATGAACATTAAAAATATATAAATCTTAATTGTATATTTATTTTTGTGAATTTAATTAAAAATCAAAATCAACTAACAAGAAGATCATTTATTAAGAAAACCGGAGTTGCTACTTCTTTATTTTCTTTTTCACCTTTATCAATCTCATCGATTTTTTTCAATTCAACTGACGATAAACGAATAATTGTTATAGGTGCAGGTCTTGCTGGTTTATCATGTGCTTATGAGTTAGACCAAGCTGGATATAATGTGATGTTGATTGAAGCTCGTTCTCGTCCAGGTGGAAGAGTCAGTACTTATCGCGATTTGTTTTCTGATAATTTATATTCTGAAATGGGTGCTGAATATGTGGATAGTTCAGACAAGTACGTTCATGAATATTGTAAAAAATTTAATTTAAAAGTTTTACCAGCAAAACAGTATGATGGAGTCTATTTAAAAGGTCAAAGATTGACCATGGAAGGGTTAAGATCGGGTAGAGATTCATTACCTTTTAAAGGAACTTTAAAAGGTAAATTATTTGGTCAGGAAGTTCAATACATTAAAAAGTGGATAGATTTAGTAAATTTAAAAGGTATAAGTTCCCCAGAAGTTCAGGGGTTAGATAAAATTTCAGTTGAAGAGATTTTAATAAAAGGAGGAGCTCCAAAAGATATCATTGATTTATATGCGTATGCAAATGCAACTGAAGAAACAACAGTTCCTTCAAAGATGTCTGCATTGGACATGGTTCTGTCTAACACAAGAACATCAGGTTTTAGTGAAAATACAGTTGAGGGAAGAATTCTTGGAGGTAATGATCAGTTGCCAAAAATACTTGCAAAAAAAATAGGATCAAAAATTATGTATAATCAACCATTATGTCGTCTTGATTATGGTTCTAATTCTATTATTGCCACTGTTAAAGAGAATGAAAAACTAATTCAAATTCCAGCAACAAAATGTGTACTAGCAATCCCAGCCACGATATTAAAAAATATAAATATCAATCCCGGTTTTTCTATAGAAAAGACAAAATGTATAAATAATCAACAATATGGACATGCTATGAAAATAGCAATGCAATATCGTCAGCGATTTTGGAATAATAAGAATTCTATTGGACAACGAGTTTTTACAGATACTCCATTACGAAGAGTTTATGATTTCTCTATTGATCAACCCGGACCAAGAGGAATATTATTAAGCTTTACCTCAGGAGAAGATGCTATAAAACTTGGAAGGCTTGATAAAAATAAAAGATTAGAGATTGCTAAAAACACTTGTAAAAACATATGGTCAGAAGTACCACAATACTGGGAGAAAGGAATTATAAAATATTGGAATGAAGATCCTTGGGTAAAAGCCAGTTATTCTTTTGCTGGAGTTGATCAGAAAGGTTACAGAGAGATATTGGCAAAAACTGAGGAATCTGTTTATTTTGCTGGTGAACATACGGCCACTCAAAGAGCTTCCATGAATGGAGCTATAGAATCAGGTTTGCGTGTAACCGAAGAATTGAAAAGAACAATGAAAATATAATTAAAAGCACCTAATAATAATAATAAATTTAAAACTATGATAAATAAAATTTTTACAATTACAGCCCTATTAATTACTTCATTAACTATGGGGCAGAGTTTTACTCTAAATAATATGGAAAGTAAATTAAAGTGGACTGGAAAAGAAATGACAACAAAGGAGCATTATGGTTCAATTGGTTTTAAATCAGGAATAATGACTCTAAAGGATAACCAACCAGTATATGGTAAATTTATAGTTGACATGATAACTTTAAAAAATGAAGATTTACCTGAAGACTATCGAGGAAGACTTGAAGGTCATTTGAAATCAGATGATTTTTTCTCAGTAGATAAATTTTCAGAAGCTATTTTAGAATTTACGACTTCATCGGTTCAAAACTCAGTAGAATATAATATCCAAGGTAATTTAACAATTAAAGGCACTACTCATCCAGTAGATTTTACTATAAGTTTTATTGATGATCACTGGAAGGCCAATCTTATTTTTGATAGATCTAAGTATGATGTTCGTTTCCGTTCAGGAACTTTTTTTGAAAATCTAGGAGATAAATTAATTTATGATGATATAGTTATAGAAACAGATCTTTTTTTTAAAATGTAGAAATCATTTATGATTGAAGTTTATACCCTCCGAAAGCAGGGTTTTTATTCATGAAACTTTGTGACCAAATAAATAAACTTAACGATTTACTATTCCTTTTTGTAGTTTCATCAATAAAATATCTTTACTTATTTCAGTTTTAATTTCCACCTCTGTTGATTCATTTTCATTAACTGAAACTTCTTTTATTTTAGGAAGTAGTTTTTTTACCTCCCTGTAGGAATGATACTTATGGCCTCTCAATAAAATTTCACCATCAACTTTCACTATAGTTTTACCGTCAATTATAAACTCATAATTACGGTCTTCATAAAAACTACTTAAATCAATTTTGATCTTAAAATTTTTACTCCAAAAAGGTTCTGTCAACAGTCTTGTTATAAAATAATCCCTTTCCTTAAATGAATAATCAACTCCTGAAATAGTTATAATTGGAAGTGCTTTTATATTAACTTCTACTTCGTTTAAGTCTATTTTTGTTCCTTGACTAAAAGACTTAGAAATTGTAATTAATAAAAAAAAAGTGATTAGTGTCAGAGATCTCATGTTATAAACGTACAAAACTTTCTTTTAGTGAAAGAGGATAATGTGTCCCATAAAAAAGAAACTATATTATACCATTTAAAACTCTTAAATTAGACCTTTAACTTGTGTAGATGTCAAATAATAAAATTTAAAAAAGTATTTTTTTAAAATAAGAGATGAAAAAATATACTGACCATGATCTTCTAATTATGTTTAAAAGCATTGAAAAGAAAAATTATGCTTTTAATTACATAATCAATCTCTATCAGGAAAGAATTTACTGGCATATTAGAAAAATATTGATATCTCACGAAGACTCTAATGATGTTACTCAAAACACTTTTATCAAAGTTTTTGAGAATCTTATTAAATTTAAAGGAGAATCTAAAATATATACCTGGATATATAAAATAGCCACAAATGAATCCCTATCGTTTTTAAAAAAGAATAGAAAATATTTTTTTGAGTCTATAGATAATGTGTCTTCTAGTTTAATGACAAACCTTAAGTCTGAAAATTATTTTGATGGAAATGAGGGTGAAAAAAAATTACAGAAAGCCATACTTACTTTGCCAATAAAGCAAAGATTAACTTTTAACATGAAATATTTTGACAACATGAAATATAAGCAAATCTCTCAAATTTTAGGAACATCTGTAGGTGCATTAAAAGCAAATTATCATCATGCGAAAAATAAAATTCAAAAATATTTAAAAGAAAATTAAACCTTTTTATAAATTAACTATCTTACTATAGAGATGAAACAAACTAATAACATAGAGCAATTTGATAAAAAACAATCTTTTATTGTTCCAGAAAATTATTTTTCTAAACTTAAAAGTGATATTCAGTTTAAAACTGAAAATCTAGAATCAAAAATTGGGTTTAAAAATTATTTAAGTATTAAAACAATTGTTCCCGTCTTAGCTTCAGTATTTTTATTATTAATTACATTTAATTATGTTAAAACATTTGATCCAAAAAGTGATAATGTACTTAGTGAAGAAATTTACACTGAATTTGTTGAGTTTGAAATCGAAAATATTGATGAAGAATATTTATTTGAATTTTTACCAGATGAAGAGTATGCTTTTTCTGATGAAATCGAATATCTAATTGATAATAACACTGATTACGATTTAATAATTAAATAAATAATAAAGGAAAAATGAAGATCACTAAATTTGTTATAATACTTGCATTACCACTTTTCATTTTTTCTCAAGATAAAAATGAAACTTATAAGAATGAAAAGCATAAAAGAATGCAAAGCAGAAAAATTGCTTATATTTCTGACAACCTAGAATTGTCACCTAATCAAGCCGAATTATTTTGGCCTATGTATAATTTATATAGTTCTGAAATGAACTCTGTTCGAGTTAATAAAAAGAAAGTTTTAAGAAATTATAATAAAAACCAATCCTCTATGGATAATACTGAGTTAGGTTTTATCATTGATGGTCTTCTTAAAGTAGAAAAAGAAAACCTGGAATTAAAAATTAAATTCCTTAAACAATTCTCGAAGATTATTTCTAACAGGCAAATTATTGAACTTCACCAATCAGAAGAGGGTTTTAAGAAAGAGCTATTAAGGAAAATTAAAAAAGGAGATAAGAGGTCTTCAGATTATCCACTCTCCCCCCCCCCAAGAACTAAAAATGAAGGTAAGTAACTCCAAAATCCTTCATTATTAGTTATTCTAAATCAATAGGTAGCTGAGTAATATTTTTATATAAAAAAACCCTCATAATGAGGGTTTTTGCATTTCTAGATAAAGAGTTATTTAGATTTCTTAAATATAGATGACATTTTAACTCGTTCCTCTTCTGCTAACTTTTCATCAACTAAAATCCTACCACTGTGTTCATCTGTTATTATTTTATTTCGAGAAGCAATTTCCATTTGGGTTTGAGGTGGAATTGCAAAATAAGAACCTCCAGCAGCCCCTCTTTCAACAGGAACAACTGCTAGACCATTTTTAACACTTGAACGAATTTTATTATATGCTGACATCAGATGTTCTTCTATGTTTTCAGAAAATTCTTTAGATTTTTTTGTAAGTAATTTTTCTTCTTTTTCAGTTTCACTCATTATTGAACTTAATTCTTCATTTTTTGCATTCAAATGAGCAGTTCGTTCATCCAGCTTAACTTGAACCTCTTCAATACTTAATGACTTTTGATCTGACTTAGCATGGAATTCTCTAATTCTTTTTTCAGATAGTTCAATTTCAAGTTTTTGATATTCTTGTTCTTTATGAATAGAATTATACTCTCTATTATTTCTTACATTTTTTAGATTTGTTTCATATTTTTTATCAGCTTCTTTTGCAACTTCAATATTATTTTTTTGTAATGCAACCTCATCCTGACAATCTTTGAGCTCTGATTTAAAATTTTCTAAACGAGATGTAAGACCTGCAATTTCATTTTCTAGATCTTCAACTTCTAAGGGGAGTTCACCTCTAACGCTTCTGATTTCGTCAATACGAGAGTCTATTAATTGGAGATCAAATAAAGATCTAAGCTTTTTTTCTACTGAAATTTGTTTTTTCTTGGCCATGCTAGAAATAATTTACTGGATTAGTGTTTGTAGTAGCTAAAATGATGGCAAAACTAGGGAATTTTTTCCGAAGATAGTCATGTATTAAATTTTTTGTAAACTGTTCACTTTCATAGTGGCCAATATCAATCAGAACTATCTGTTCATTTGCCTCAAAAAAATTATGATATTTAAGATCTGCTGTTATGTATGCATCTGCTTTTTGTTCAATTGAATCTTTTATAGCAAACGATCCAGAACCTCCCAATACAGCTACTCTTTTTATTTTTTTATTAAGCAATCTACTATGTCTTATTGAATTTGTTTTCATTTGAATTTTAATAAATTCTAAAAACTCTTTTTCTCTTTTTGGGGTTTCTAATTCTCCTATTCTACCCATTCCAATGCTTATATTTTCCTTATTAGAAACAAGTATTTTTGAATTTTTAAGACCTATTTTTTCTGATATTTTATAGTTAACACCTCTATTGTGATTGTCTAATGATGTGTGCATTGAATATATAGAGATTTTATTTTCAATAGCTTTTATAACTGTTTTTTCAACGTAACTATTTGTTGTTAATTTTTTTATTCCTGAAAATATAATAGGATGAAAACTAACAATCAAATTGCAGTTTTTCTCAATAGCTTCGTTTATAATTCCCTCTGTAGTATCAAGAGTTATTAATACTCCTTTTAAATTTAAATCAGCATTACCAACCAATAGACCCACGTTATCAAAATCTTCTGCTTGAGATAGAGGAGACCATTCTTCAATTGTATCAATAAAATCTTGAATTTGCATTTATAATCTTAATCTACAAATATAGTATTATCTTTCAGGGGATGAAATTGATTCGATTATTACTGATTCCGATAGCAATGTTGTATGGCTTAATATTATCAATTCGGAATGGATTATTTAATTTTAAATTTTTTAAAAGTCAACATACTCTATTGCCATCAATCGGTATAGGCAACCTATCTACAGGAGGTACTGGCAAATCTATAGTTGTTGATTATTTAATTTCTATATATCATTCAAAGTATTCTATTGCAGTTTTGAGCAGAGGTTATGGAAGGAAGTCTACTGGATTTAAAATAGCTAATTCTTCAAGTTCGGCTATTGAAATAGGAGATGAACCATTTCAGTTTTTTAAAAAATATCCCAATATTAAAGTAGTAGTTGGAGAAAATAGGGTTAGCGCTGTAAATAAAATTTTTAAATATGAACCTAAAATCAACTTACTTATCCTTGATGATGTAATGCAACATAGATGGATAACTCCAAGTCATCTTATACTAACAACTACTTATTCTAATCCTTTTTTTAATGATTTTATTCTCCCTTTTGGAAATCTAAGAGAATATGCAGTTGGAAAAAAAAGAGCTCAAACTATTATTGTTACTAAGTGTCCATCTAGTTTTTCAGAACAAAATAGAATAGATTTTGAAAAGAAATGTAATTTGTTGTCCACTCAAAATATTTTTTTTACTAAAATAAATTACTCAGAAACAATTCTTAATAATAATGAAAAATTAGATTTTGTTAATCTTAAAAGTAAAAAAATAGTTTTAGTTACTGGAATATCTGATTCACAGCCTTTAGTTGAGTTTTTGAATTCTAATAATATTTCATTTAATCACTTGAAATATAGAGATCATTTTAATTATGATACAATGGCTATCAAAAAAATTAAAAAGGAAGCAAATAGCTCATTGATTCTTACTACTGAAAAAGACTATGGAAGACTTTTTCCTTTATTAAAATCAAATAAACTTTATTATATTCCAATTAATCTAACTTTTTTTTCAAAAAATGAAGAACATGAGTTTAATGAAAAAATAAAATCTTTTATAAAAATTAAAAATTAAGAGTGTGAAGGCTTTTAGACAAAAATCTAATGTATGTGTTTGTGTGCTTTATAAGAAGATCTCACTAATGGCCCACTTTCAACATGTCTAAATCCTAGGTTTAATGCATAATCCTCAAACTTCTTAAACATGTCCGGAGTAATAAATGATGTAACTGGAAGATGCTTTTTACTGGGCTGAAGATATTGACCTAGGGTAACTACATCTACATTCACTTTAATCAAATCATCTAATGTCTCATATACTTCATCTTCTTTTTCACCTAGACCAAGCATTATTCCTGATTTAGTCCTTTTAGCTCCCTTTTCCTTTAAGTAAGAGAGAACTCCGAGACTTCTATCGTATTTAGCTTGAATTCTTACATGACGTGTTAATCTTCGAACTGTTTCAACATTATGTGAAACAACCTCTGGAGATACTTTAACGATCCTATCAATAATATTTTGATTACCTTGAAAATCAGGTATTAAAGTTTCTAAAGTTGTTTCTGGATTTAACCTTCTAATAGCATTCACAGTTTCAGCCCAAATAATCGAACCCATATCTTTTAAATCATCTCGATCTACAGATGTAATAACGGCATGTTTAATTTTCATTATTTTAATGGATTGAGCTACTTTTTCAGGTTCTTCCCAGTCCACTTGTGAGGGTCTCCCTGTCTTAACTCCACAAAAACCACAGGATCTGGTGCAGATATTACCAAGAATCATGAAAGTTGCAGTTCCTTCTGCCCAACATTCTCCCATATTAGGGCAACTACCGGACGTGCAAATGGTATTTAGTTTGTATTTATCAACAAGATTTCTTAAATCGGTATATTTTTTACCAGTAGGTAACTTTACTCTAATCCATTTAGGCTTTGAAACTCTAGTTTGATTTTTAGAGGTTTTGGTAGTGATGTTTTCTTTTGGAAGAGAAATTTTATTCCATTTAGATTTAAGTACTTCAACATTTTTTTTCTCTAAAATATTCAATGTTTTTTTTTCAAATATACAAAACTTCTCTAAAGCTGTATAAATATCCGATAGTGAAAGTTGATAAAAAAACAAGTCCAGACCAGCTTAAGAAAATCATAAATTTATTTGGCTGAAATTCTTTAGGCATGTGATTACTTGTCACTAGCTTTAAGTTAGCCCATGCAAAAAAAGGTGTAGTTAAAAAAGATAAAACTGTAGCTATTTGAACTAAAAGTCCCATCTCAGATTTATAAAAAACAAAAATTCCGATTGTTCCTAATGCTAAAAGAAAAAGAAATGGTAAGTAAAAATCTCTTTTATCATTCATCAGGATTTGTAGGGTTTTTGAAAACGCTCTTGGTGAAGCATCTAGAGTAGTAATTGTGGTACTGAACATAGTTGTAAATGCTGCTAATGAAATAACAACAGCAAAAGAAGTACCGAGGTTTTCAGTATATAATTCTATTAGTTGACCTGCAAAAACTAAACCTTGATCTGAAAATCTAATATCAGAATTATACATAACTAGCGCACCTAGTCCCATAAAACACAAACCCAAAAATATTGTTGCACCATACCCAATATTAAAATCAAACAAACTTTCTTTTAGATTAATTTTAGATGAATTTTTTTGTTTTTCAACTGACCAAATTGAATGCCAAATCGAAATATCCATAGGAGCTGGCATCCAACCCATAAACGCTATTAAAAATAATAATCCTGAGCCTTCAGGTAGTATTTGTTCAAAAGGAGGAAAAGTATTTGATTTAACAAAAGCAACACTCACAGCTAATATGGTACAAATAGAAAGAATAACAATGATAAACTTCATTAGGTTATCTAATAATTTGTATTTACCGACAATTAACAGAAAAGAGCAAATTAGAATTATTGTAGAGGCCCATGCGGTTAGATTTACACTAATTCCAAAAAGATGGGCAGCAAGACCGGCAGTTACAATAGTTACTGCTGCCTGAATAGTGAACATGTTTGCAGTATTTAAAAGAGCATACCCCCACAAATAACCCTTACCGAGCTTTGCGTATCCATCTAATAGTGTTTCGCCTGTTGCTACTGCATATCTAGGTCCAAATTCAAAGAAAGGGTATTTAAAAAGATTTATGAGAATAAATGCCCAAATTAGACTCCATCCATAATCAGCTCCTGCTCTAGTTGAATAGACCAAATGAGATACTCCAATTGCTGCTCCAGCAAAAAGAAGACCCGGACCTAATTTCTTTAAAGTATTCATTTTTTATTTAATTTTTCAGCTAAAAGTCGTTTTGCTCTAAGTATTTTTACCTTGACCGTGTTTAGCGGTTGGTTAAGCTCTAAACTTATTTCCTTATAACTGTAATCTTCAAAAAATCTAAGTTGTAAAATTTTCCGATATTCTTTTTTTAAGCTTTTAATTGTATTTAAAAGCTCATCAAGATTTTGATTAATTATCATACCTTCCTCCGGACTGGGCATATTATCAATTATCATATGAGTATTAGAATCATCTATATGATCAGATTGTATTTTCTTTAAAGATTTTTCTTTCCTTATTTGGTCTAAGTGCAAGTTTTTAGATATGGTAATTAGCCACGTTTTAAAAGTAAATTTTGGATCAAATGAATCTAATCTATCAAATGCTTTAGTAAATGTTTGAATTGATATTTCCTCAGCTATTTGACTATTTCCAATTCTTTTCAGTTGATAATTATATAGGTACTCCCAATTTAAATCAAATAAAACTTGAAATGCTTTTTGATCATTTTTTTTAGCCTGAAAAATTAATTCTTCTTCCATAATTTAATTTCTAGATTGAAGACTCAATTAGCTTGGGGGTCTATGCCCTTGCAATCTTGATCTTTTGGAAGTTTCCCACACATTCCACAAGGCTCATCATTTTTATTCAGAAAAGGACTTTGACTTGCACATGTTCCAGCAAATTCTCCATTCTTTTTAGCCCATATCTTTATGGCTATACCGGCAAAACAAAAGCTCAATAAAACAAAGGTTAATAAAAATAATTTCATAGTATAAAGATATAAAAATCAATTAAGGCTTACATATTTATATGATATTGATGGTTAATCAAATTAAAAAATAAAAAACCTAAATTTCCATACCTGAAAAATATATATTGAAAAAAACACACATGTTACTGAAAACTTTAAAAAAAATCCACTTATTAATCCCAACATAGTCCCTAAAGACGCTTTAATAGCTAAATCAATTTTTCTAATATCATTTAACAATTCACCAATGAAAGCCCCAAGAAAAGGGCCAATTATTAGCCCAAAAGGACCTAAAAAAACAACTCCAATTATTAATCCAGTACTAGCTCCAATAACACCCTTTTTAGACCCTCCAAATATTTTTGTTCCTAATATGGGTAACAAATAATCAACTAAAAAAATTAATAATGCTATTACAAATGTTATTAGTAAAAGTGTTTTATTGGATTTAATATGTTCAATTTGATATAAAAATACAAATCCAAACCATCCGGTTAAAGGTCCTGGAATTATAGGAAAAAAACATCCAATCAATCCTAAAATCATCATCAAAAAACTAAAAATAAAATAAAATAGGTCCATTAATGTATTTGATTGATAAAAGTAAGCTATTTCAAAAATATTAAAAAAAAGAGTTCACGTAAAAGTTGTATTTTAGAAAATCTAAAAAAATTTCAAATAAATGCAAATCATCAAAGGAATTAGCATTGCTGTTCTTAGTTTTTCTTCTTTTGGCTGCGATTTCATAGACACAAAAAAAGTTTCTTATGAAGAAATTAAACTTGCTTCTACCTGGTCGGAAAATGATCAGCCACCTTCCTTCGAGCAATGTGATGTTTTGTTAGAATTAATTGATCAACAAAAGTGTTTTGAAGAAAATCTATTAAACTCGATTTATTCGAGTTTTTCATTGCTTAAACTTGAATCCTTAGAACCTTTTATTTCTGAAATAATTGTTGTCATTAAAATTGATGAAAAAGGATTATTTAGTATTGTTGAATTTCATGATTCTGATGAGGTGTTTAAAAAAATTAAGAGCTTAGAAAAACAAATAATTAATATTGTAAATAACCTTCCAAAAGCTTTACCGGCTATCAAAACTAATGTAGGTTCTTATGTTAATGTTAAGTTTACTATACCTATTAAAATTAAAGCAAGTATAATAGAATGACAGAGAAAGAGATAATTATTCTTGGTATTGACCCTGGAACAACTATAATGGGATTTGGAGTTATTAGTGTAACTGGTCAAAAAATGAATTTATTGGAATTAAATGAGCTTCAACTAAAAAAAGAAAAAGATCACTACACAAAACTGAAACTAATCTTTGAAAGAACAATAGAGTTAATTGATAAATACCACCCTGATGAATTAGCAATTGAAGCTCCTTTTTTTGGAAAAAATGTTCAATCTATGTTGAAATTAGGGAGGGCGCAGGGTGTAGCTATGGCAGCAGGCTTATCCAGAGAACTGATAATTAAAGAATATTCTCCTAAAAAAATTAAAATGGCAATTACTGGAAGTGGAAATGCATCCAAGGAACAAGTAGCAAAAATGTTACAGAACATTTTTAAAATAAAAGTTTTACCAAAAAATTTAGATTCTACAGATGGTTTAGCTGCTGCAGTTTGTCATTTTTATAATCGAAACTCTCCTACCGCACAAAAAAAATATTCAGGATGGTCTGCTTATGTGAGTCAAAACCCTTCTCTATTAAAAAAAGGCCTTAATAGTTAATTATGGCTGGAATATATATTCATTTTCCTTTTTGTAAGCAAGCTTGTACGTATTGTAATTTTCATTTTTCTACATCATTAAAAAATAAAGATATCCTAATTGAATCAATGTATAGAGAAATTGAATTACGAAATAGATTTTTTAAAAATGAAATTATAGATAGTATATATTTTGGAGGAGGATCTCCTTCTCTTTTATCAGCAAAATCTTTAGGATTTTTTATTTTAAAAATAAAAAAATTATTTAATGTTTCTCGTTTAGTAGAGATAACTGTAGAATTAAATCCAGATGATTCATCTACAGAATATTTAAATGAATTGAAAGAAATTGAAGTTAACAGAGCAAGTTTGGGCATTCAATCTTTTATTGAAGAAGATTTAAATTTAATGAAAAGAGCACATTCATCTGATCAAGCATTTGATTCAATAGAGAAGGTGAAATCTGTTTTTAAAAACTTTTCAATCGATTTAATATATGGTTTGCCAAATAGTAATCTTGATAAGTGGATGTTTAATTTGAATACCTCTCTCATCTATGAGCCTCCTCATATTTCATGTTATGCCCTAACAGTAGAGCCTAAAACCTTATTGAAAAAGCAGATTGACTCTGGAGAGACTTCATTAATTGAGGAGTCTAAAGTTGAAGAACAGTATTTAAATATGGTTAACTATTTACAGAAAAATAAATATGATAATTATGAGTTTTCTAGTTTTGCAAAGCCTGGAAATCATTCAATTAACAATAATGGGTATTGGAAAGGTAAACCTTATCTTGGTATAGGGCCTTCAGCTCATAGTTTTGATGGGAATAATAAAAGAAGTTGGAATATTAATCAAAATAATCTTTATATAAAGTCGATTAAGGAAAACAAGCTGCCATTTACAGAAGAACACTTAAGCTTAAAAGATAAATTCAATGAAACAATTATGACAGGTTTAAGAACATCGACCGGGGTTTCACTAAAAGAAATAAGGGATAAGCTTGGGAATAAATTTGCAGATTATCTTGAGGAAAACTCAAAAAATCGAATTCTTTCAAATGACTTGTATTGGGATAGAGGTCATCTACATGTTACTAAAAAATCTAAATTTTTATCTGATGGAATTGCTTCGGACTTGTTTATTATAGATTTATAATTTACTTTTTTTAAATAATTCTGAAAAATTTTTGTAAAAGTATGGAATTGTTTCAATACCCTTAAAAAAGTTAAATAATCCAAAGTGTTCGTTGGGAGAATGAATAGCATCGCTATTTAGACCAAAACCCATTAAAATTGTTTTGCATTTAAGAACCTCCTCAAACAGAGGTACAATTGGTATACTTCCACCGTCTCTAACGGAATAAGGAGCCTTTCCAAAACTTTTTTCATAGGCTAAATGAGCTGCTTTATAAGCGATATTGTTTGTTGGAGTAACATATGCCTGTCCTCCATGATGAGTAGTGACACTTACTTTTACTGAAGAAGGAGCAATTTTTTTAAAATGGTTTTCAAAAAGTAAACTTATTTTCTCCCAATTTTGGTTAGGCACCAATCTCATTGATATTTTAGCATATGCTTCACTCGGAATCACGGTTTTAGCACCTTCACCTGTATATCCACCCCATATTCCATTTACATCCAAGGTGGGACGGATGGATTTTCTTTCTTGAGTTGTAAAACCTAATTCACCTGATGTTGAATTGATATTAAGAGAATCTTTAAATGACTGTTCATTGAATGGTATTTTTGACATTTCTTTTCGTTCTTCTTCACTTAAATCAACAACATCATCATAAAATCCAGGTATATTAATTTTTCCTTCACTGTCTTTTAGACTACTTATCATATCACAAAGAGTATTTATAGGGTTAGCTACAGTTCCTCCATATAAACCAGAATGTAGGTCACGATTAGGTCCTGTAACTTTAACCTCCATATAGCTTAGACCCCTAAGACCAGTTGTAATAGATGGTTGAGTATTGTTTAAAATCCCAGTATCTGAAATTAAAATAACATCAGACTTTAAACGATTAGAATTCTCACGAATAAAAATTTCTAAATTATCACTTCCTACTTCCTCTTCTCCTTCAATCATAAACTTCACATTACATGGGAGATCTTTATTGCTTATCATTAACTCGAGAGCCTTTACATGCATAAACATTTGTCCTTTGTCATCACAAGAACCTCTCGCAAAAACTGCCCCTTCAGGGTGTATGTCAGTCTTTTTTATTATTGGTTCAAAAGGTGGGCTTTCCCAAAGATCAACTGGGTCAGGGGGTTGCACGTCATAATGACCATAAACTAAAACTGTAGGAAGATTTGGACTTATTATTTTTTCTCCATAGACAATTGGATGCCCTTGTGTTGGAATGATTTCAATATTTTCACAACCTGCTAATGAAATTGAATTAGCTAGCCAAACTGCTGCTTCTTTAACAGATTTTTTATATTTAGGATCAGCACTAATTGAGGGAATTTTAAGGAAATCAATTAATTCATTTAAATATTGGTCTTGTTTATTTTGAGATAGTTTGTACATGAATTTTTTATTGGTTTGTAAAAATAAGAAAAGCTAGTAATCAAATTAATAAGATCTAATTATTTTTATAAAAACTTGTTTATATTTGTGCACCTTTTTAAACAATAGCGGGTGTGGTGAAATTGGTAGACACGCTAGACTTAGGATCTAGTGCTT